>DATNKA010000983.1:0-5763 GCA_035603655.1 Candidatus Acidiferrales bacterium
TCGCTACTGGGCGCCCTGCGTATCGGACTGGTAGTCTCGCGGCATCCAGCATACTGGGAAGTCGAGAGGCAAACTTCTACGCAGCAATAAAGACGTCGAAGTCCCACCGTTTCTTGACGGTCGATTATTTAACAGCGTCGCTAACCTTAATTTCAAATGTATTGTTCGTGGTGTCGCTCTCTGGCACGCTGCCATCGTTGACCACGATTTCTTCAGGCGGCTTCGGAACCTCGATACGAATCACGCCGTTGCTTTTGCCGTGCACCACCAGGCGTTTGGTGATTTCTCCGCTGGCAAACTTCACCGTGAGCGGAACTTCGGCGCCCGCCGGACCGAGGTTGTCGACCGTGACCGTGAGCATGTAACCTTCTGGCAAAGTCTTGCGAGTGAATTCGGATGCCACTTTGAAGTCAGGCAGTCCTCGATCGCGATAGACCCAGTCGTCGAAGAACCACTCCAGATCGCGCTGTGTCTGCGCCTGGATCAAGCGCGGCATGTAAGAAGGCTCCTTGTCCTGCTCGGGATGGTAGGAGGCGAGAGCTTTTTTCAATGCCTCATCGCCGACCAGATCGCGCAGCATCCACCACACCGCCATTGCTTTGCTACGATAAAGTTCCTCGTCCGTGGTATTGATTAAAGATCGATTCACTTCGTCTTCCGATCCTGAAGCGGTTATGGGCTTCGGGTCCTCTTTTTCCACACCGCTGAAGGCGGACTGGTGCGCGGCCATGTAATCGAGCGCAACCCGCTTTCCGCTGACGTGTTCCATATAGAGCACCTGCGCAAAATGAGCCACACCCTCATTGATCCAGGGACGAGGCGAGGAGAAAGCTGCGTGCGTCAATTGGTGCGCGGCGATCAGTCCCGCATTTTTTGACTCCAGATTGCTTGATGGCGTCAGCAAGAAAGACCCACTCTCAAACGGGGCAGCGTTCGGATCCGCGAGTTCTGCAGTTTCCGCTGTATGTCGCGGGGCCCCGAACCACGCGGTGATGAGAGGTGTCACCTTGGTCACGGCCTCGGCATAATTGGCGGCCGATGCATCGTGACCTTTCAGGAAATGAACTGCGGCCATAGGCCGATCCACAGTCTCATAGTCCGCAATCACGAACGTCGGGACGACGGATGCCAGCAGTCGGTACGTGCAGTCAGCAACGAACTGGTGTTGTACTTCGTGCGTGATCGGACAGTTCGTTGCATTCACCAGCAATTCTGGAGATTCGTCTTCGTCATTCGGGACTGCTATCTGCAAATGCATGGTGCCGGAGGCTCGCATTCTCCATCGGCCCAAAACTTCGAACAGGCTTTTGCTTTCGGAGAGACTTACGGCGTTAGTTGCGATCGGATACCACGCCACGTATCCTATTCCGCGCACGGCGGTAAAGTTTGGACTGATCTGGTCCCAATCGGAACTATTTGCTTGGGCTACGGGAGCGCCGATCCGCGTGAGTCGCGTGGCGTCAAGCACGATTACGCCTTCGTAAGCGACCTCCAGATCGACCGTGCCTTTGGGCGCCAGCGCCTCCGGCAAAGTCACGATGGCTTCGGAAAGTGCCCCGGTATGGTCTATGTCAGAGGTGTAGGGTTGCGAGACAAACTGCAGCGGCTTGCCTCCGGCCGTGATGGAACGCCAGCCGAGCGAAGACGAAATCTGCAGCACCGCGATCTTCTGCGTCGTCGGCGAATCGTTCCTGAGAGTGATCGTGCCGCGAACTCCCAGCCGCTGCTGTTCGGGCTCTACGCGGATATTCAGATCGTATTTTGAAAAGGTGAGGGCCTCGCGGTCGAGAGAGAATGAATTCGCGGCAGCGGCAAAGAATAGGCAGAGAAAGCACAGCCGCGCACTTCGCAACTTCATTTTGCACCCGCGGCGGCCTCTTTGTTGTTGTCTCTTGCCCGCCTCTGCCGCACAATTTCATACATCACGACGGCTGCCGCGACCGACACATTCAGCGAAGGCACTTTCCCCAGCATTGGTATCGAAACCAGAAAATCGCATTTCTTCTTGACCAGGTCGTGCAGGCCCTTGCCCTCCGCGCCCAAAACGAGCGCGCAATCCATGTTGTAGTCAAGGGCGTCGTAGGTTTGTTTACCGCGCTCGTCGAGTCCGACCGTCCAAATATTGCGCTCCTTTAAGTCTTCCACCGTGCGAGCGATGTTCGTTACCCGGGCGATCGGCAAGTGTTCACTGGCGCCGGCTGAGGCTTTGGTGACCGTTCCGGTTACAGCGGTGGCGCGGCGTTCTGGAATGACCACGCCGTCAGCGCCGGCAGCATCGGCAGTTCGCAGGACCGCGCCAAGGTTGTGCGGGTCTTCGACTCCGTCGAGCACGATGACAAGAGAATATCTTCCACGCTTGGCGCCGACGACGTCGTCGAGGTCGCTGTATTGTTTGGCGGAGGTGACGGCAACCACACCCTGATGAGCCGCGTTGCCTGCCATGTGGTCAAGTTCCACGCGCGTAAGAAAGCGCACCGGTACGCCCAGCTTTCGGCAGTCTTCGATCATTCGCTGCAGGCGGATGTCGTGCCGTTCCTTTGCCATGCCGACCCACTGGAAAGCGCGTCCGCGGGCCTTGAGCGCCTCGGTGACGGCGTTGATGCCGTAGATATAGTTCATGAAGTATCAGTGTACCGAAAGCTGAGAAGCGATGCGGTCAGTGCGCGGCTTGAAGGAAGTTGACGATGTCCCCGGGCTCGGGACGCACCGCGTAGTCCTCGTTCGCCGAAGCGTAGAGTACGTTACCATCGCGGTCGATGATGTAGGTCGCGGGAATCGGCAACTCCCAACTCTTGTCGCCATTCACAAACGGCAGGTTCACGAAGGCACGCTGATAGACCGCTTGCTGCTCGTCGGGGACGCGGTAAGTTAAGCCGAACTGCCGCGCCAAGTTGTTGCCGGCATCGGAGAGCAGCGGAAAGCGCAGCTTGTGCTGGTCGCGCATGAAGAATGATTGCTGCACGGTCTGCGGAGAGACCGCAGCGAGCGTCGCCCCTGCCTGCTCGATGTCTGGCAGGATGAGGCTCATGGCTTCCATCTGAGCAACGCAGAACGGGCACCATCGGCCGCGGATGAAGCAGAGAACGAGGCGTCCGCGTGCGAGCAGGCCGGAGGAAGATATGCTCTTGCCTTCGTGATCTTGCAGCTGGAATTCTGGAACCTTGGCGCCGACGGGCAGAGTATTCTCCGCCCGATGTTGTCTCTGCAATTCCGCGACAGCTCGGGCATGAATGGCCTGCGTCTCCGCTGGAACGTACTTCGCGATCAGTTCCTTGCGCTCAGCGAAGATGTCGCGCAGCGGTCGGATGTTAGTGTCGGGAGAAGCCTCCTCGAGGGAACGCCATTTCATAAGAATCTCAGTCGTTGGCTATCAGCCGATTCTGGCCGATTGAATCAAGTTACAGTCACCTAAACATCTGCAACATGAACATGGCGAATACTCGGATCGGCCATCAGAATTTCCTTGACCGAGAGCAACAACCCGTCATCGCCTGTAATCGTTCCCTGGCCGGAAAATCGCCAACCTATCGACTGCTTCTTTTCGACAATCACCCGCCATTCACCCTCATCGCGATTGTCGGAGGAGCCATCGGCATTCCCGCCTGCCCCGAGATAATATGATTGACCGCCGTTCTTGACCCGGAGTCCCCAGCCCCAATCCTCCGGATGCGGTTCGCCAAGGTCGATGCCTGTTGCCTGAGCTTGTCCCGAAGCCAAGCGGCCAGGTCCTTTCCGAAGCAACCCAGGATTGATAAAATCCGCACCCACTTTCGGGAGATTGAATCGGCTGGTCCTGAAAACAACGGGTCGAGCATTCACGGGTCCGGTGAAAGCGGATGGCTGATCGCGGTCGGCTACATTCCCGGCAACTTCATCCCGGCCATCCTCCGCGCGAAACTGGGCTTGCCCATCTGTTTGAACATCTTTTTCATCTGCGCGTACTGGCGGAGCAGGTTATTCACTTCCTGTACGCTGGTTCCAGAGCCGCGGGAGATGCGTTTGCGGCGGCTGCCGTTGATCACTTCGTGATGATTGCGCTCGTGCACGGTCATCGAGTTGATGATCGCCTCGACGCGGTTGATTTGTTTTTCGTCCACGCTGTCGGCAGCTTTCTGGAGGCCGGAAAACGGACCGATCGAGGGCAACATGCCCATCAGGCTTTTGATTGAGCCCATCTTCTTCACTTGCCGCAATTGGTCGCGAAAATCTTCGAGCGAGAAGCCGTCGCCGGTGAGAGCTTTAGTAGCCATCTCCTGCGCTTTCTTCTTGTCGATCTGCGACTCTGCGCGCTCAATCAGCGAGAGGATGTCGCCCATGCCGAGGATTCGCGAGACGATGCGGTCAGGATGGAACGGCTCCAGCGCATCGTACTTTTCGCCCACACCGATGAACTTGATCGGCTGCCCGGTGACCTGCCGAATGGAGAGCGCAGCCCCGCCGCGGGCGTCGCCGTCCATCTTGGTCAGGATGACGCCGGTGAGCGAGAGCTTCTTGTGGAATTCATCGGCGGAGCGGACCGCATCCTGTCCAGTCATGGCGTCGGCGACGAACAGAATCTCTGATGGATTCAGCAGCTTCTTCAGCGACTGCATCTCGTTCATAAGATCGTCGTCGATGTGCAGACGTCCGGCGGTGTCGACGATCAGCACGTCGCAGCCGGAGACGATGGCCTCGCGGCGGGCTTCTTTCACCAACCGCTCCACCGCCTGGGTGAGCTGTGCAGGTGTGTTTGCCTCGCCCACTTCGCCCTCGTAAATCTGCGCCTTTACTGCCTGCGCTACGACCTTCAACTGCTCGCGCGCAGCGGGACGGTAGACGTCCACCGAAACCAGCAGCGGACGATGCCCACCGGTCTTGAACCAGTTGGCCAGCTTGCCCGACGTGGTGGTCTTGCCGGAACCCTGCAGTCCGGCCATGAGCACGACCGTGGGCGGCTGCGAAGCGAACTTCATGCGCGCGGTGTCCTTGCCGAGAGTCTCGACCAGTTCGTCGCGCACGATTTTGATGACCTGTTCTCCGGGAGACAGCGCGGTCAGCACTTCCTGGCCAACGGCCTTGGCCTGGATGCGGTCAATCAGCTCTTTGACAACTTTGAAGTTGACGTCGGCTTCGAGCAGCGCCAGCCGGATCTCGCGCAGCGCCTCGCTAATGTTTTCCTCGCTGAGGCGGGCCTGGCCGCGAAGGGACTTGAAAGCGCGCTGAAGTTTTTCCTGTAGATTCTCGAACATAACGTTTCTCTGATTTTAGCAGGCGTTGGTGTGCTGCCCTGCGGGACGCGCGCAATTGTCCCAATCATTGTCAGTACTGCTCGTCTCGGCGTTCACATGCCGTAGGCTTCGGCACTGACCCATGGCGAACGCGCGCAGCCTACCCAACCTTCGGCCGCACCATCTCGAATCTTTCTTCCGTTCGCGTGTACTGTAGTCCGCCCATACGGCCGATGAGATCCAGAGAATCCCGATCCAGCCGTCCGTCTTTCAAATGCGCATCGTTCATGTGAATGCAGACTATTTCGCCGATCACCAGACTGCTGCTGGTGGGCACGGGAGAGAAATCAAGAATCTGATGCAGCCGGCACTCAAAGCTGACGGGAGATTCGCCGACTCTTGGAGGGCGTATGAGCTTCGACGGCTTTGGAGTGAGCTTCGCCAACTCGAATTCGTTCACGGCCGCGTCGTATTCGCCGCTGGTTAGATTCATCGCCTCGCGGAGTTCGTAGGTAACGACGTTGACGACGAATTCTTTGGTCTCGCGAATATTTCG
>DATNKA010000984.1:0-6982 GCA_035603655.1 Candidatus Acidiferrales bacterium
ATCATCGTCGAAGAAGGTCAGCCCCGTCGCACCTAGGTGCTGGGCATATGCAGCCAGGTAGACCTTGCCCCCAATGGCGCCCGCCTCGAGCTGGACGGCCCGGTACCCGCGGTTCCCATATCGCTCCAGAATGGGTTTCAAATCAGCCAGAAAGAAAATGTCCGCGCAGGCATCCGCCGGCAGTTCCTGCTCCAGCCCAAGGTGATGGGCCTCGGCGCGGAACTCTCCCTCTCTCAAAAGCTCCAGGATGTTCTGATCACGCCGGAAGAAGTAAGCCCCCGGCTTGAGCCCCTGCACCGAATGCACGATCAGGTAAAGATCGTTGAGCTGCTGGCCGGGAGACTCAAGGAAGTCAGCCTGAAGACCTCGCGTAGCGCAGTCGAGAATGGTAGAAAGTTGTGCCAGTGTGATGGATGCCGTCTTCTCGAACGCTCGGGTGGAACCGCGGCGCAAGATCACCTGCTCGATCGTATCCTTCGGCAGTTCTTCTTCCGGCGGGAGTTGCAGTCGCACTCCCCCGCCCGCCGGACCGTAAGGGGGAACGACCGGTTGCTTCCCGCGCCATTGAGCTACTTCCTGTACGGACGCAAGCGAAGACGCATCGTGCATCTCCAGCATGGAGGGATATTCGACCTCGCGCTGCGCGAGGGGGATCGTTTCCAAGCCGAGTGCATGAGCTTCACTGGGCGTCGTTGGGGGCGAACTGTCCGATCTGTGCCCGATCGGTACGAGGCACCAGGAAACCTCGTGCCGGGTATCGAGATCGAGTACGCGATTCACATCGGCGTCCACGAACCCGAGCACGATCTTGGCGGGCAATCCCGAAGCCGCAGAAACAGCCAACATATTCGCCAACAGGGTGCCATTGTCCCAACCAAAATGGCGATAGGTGCGTGCCTGATACTTCCAGGCGTTCCGCCAGTATGTTCCGGTGCAAATGATGGTCACCGGCGCGCCAACCACTGCCGGTTCCAACGCCGTCGCCGAAGCCAGGTGTCCGCGAAAATCACCTTTTCGCAGAAGCCGTAGCGACACATCCGCCGGATTGAAGTGGTAGACGCCGGCATCCAGGCCCGCGAGATCGCCAGTCACGATATACAACTCGATCTCGTAGAGGGCTCCAGTACAGGCTGCGGCGCGAAAGTAGATTTCTTCGCCTGGAGATCCGCGCTGTTTGGTAATCCCCGCCGAGAAATAGAGGATGCGCGCCAGATCTTGGAGGTCAGGTACCGAATCAGCCCGCGAAGAGGACAACGCATCCGAGAGCGCGGAGAGCGCGGCCACGCCGGTTTGTGACACGTCTCGCGGTAGCGGAAGCGGCTCTAGCTTCGGATAGATTTTGAAGGGCTGGGGCCGATTTGCCCAGTCCAGGAAGTGAGGATCGTTACGAATACTCCAGTAGGAGTGTTTCGTACTATCGTGATATTTCCAGGCCGCCTGGATGTCGTGGTTGTTCATCGGTTCCTATGTCAGACTAGCACCTGCGGTGGACCGGCGGCGCAATGAGCCTGGTGACTGCGGATTGCGCATGGATAAAGGGCTAACCGGAAGTCATTCCGGGCCAGCAGTCGGCTGAGAGGAACTTTGAACTGCCGGGCATCCAGAATTCGGAGACCTCGCCACAGTTGTCTTACCTCGGTGCTCGCAAAGCATTCGAATTCGTTTCCGCTCATTGATGGCATATCGGTCGGTGTCGATCGGACGCGGCGGAACTGCGAGCCGATGCGAAAGCAGATGGAAGCATGGCAGAGAAGAAGGCCCACCGGCGTGACTGCCAGACCGGAAAACTCAGCCGTTTACCTCAGCAACTCGTTGACAATGGCTTCGACGTGGATGATGGTTGTATCGAGAAACTCGATGCCCGGGCTGACGGTGTCGCGCAATAGTAACGGGAGCTCGGTGCCGGCGAGCACTACCGCTTCAATGCCGTCCGCGCTCCTCATCCTTTGCGCAATGTTCAGAATCTCCGTCCTGGTTTCCGGCAAAAATCGGTTATTCAGCAGTTCACCAATGTACTTAGAGTGAATGAATTCCTGCTCTGATTCCTTTGGCCGAACAAGGGCGATCCCGGCCCGCGAAAATTCCTCCGGGTAGAAGCTCGCTCGCATAGTAAACCCCGTTCCAAACAGGCCCACTTTCTTCAGGCTGAGCGCCTTGGCGTAATTACAAGTGACGCGCACAATGCTGAGGAGAGGGATCGTCGAACGCCGCTGGACTTCGTCGAAAACTAGGTGCGGCGTGTTCGCTGCGATGAAACCAAAGTCCGCTCCGGCACGCACCAGCAACTCCACACCGGTGGTCAGATAGTCGGCGAACTCGCCGAGCCGCCCAGCATCAAGCAGCGCGATCCCCTTATCAACATCGAGGCTGTTGATGATCACGTGCGGATATCCCCGATCCGGCTTGAGGGCGCGAAAGAGCGCGATGATGGAGCGATAATAGTCAACCGTAGATTCCGGCCCAAGGCCGCCGATCATCCCTGAGGTTCGCATGTACGGGCAAGAGATGCTCGGCGCGCACTCTAGGATTCGACTCGACTGTATAGGCCAGTTGTATCCGTTGACCCTACTGCACAGGGCATATGTTTCGAGCCGATCACGGGCTAACGGGAATTGTTTCTAGTCAGAAGTCGCCTTCGCGGACATCGCCATCGATCTCCTCCAAGGCCGTTCTGGGGCCTATCGCACTTGAGGGTGTGTGTGCCCTTATGCGATAACTTAGGGTAATTACCGACCATCCATGAAATGGGTTTGGTACCTAGTCCCGGTGCAATGTTACGGACCCGATGTCGGCGTCAGGGATCGGTGTGAGAAATAGCCTGCAGCAACATCGTTCTTCAGGCGGGGATCGCGATCGGTTCCCAGGTATTCGTCAAGAAAGTCCAGCAGCACTTGCACCTTTGGCGTCAGCCGTGAGGGGCTCGAGAACAGCGCACAGAGAGTAATCGGCTCCGGGACCCACAGCGGCAGAATCTGCACCAAGGCCTTTCGAACCTCGGGATTTTTCGCCATCCACAAGGGAAGAATTACGATGCCAAACCCGCTAAGGGCGAGTTTCAGAGCAACCGTCGGATCGCTCGTAACCACTCGAAAAAGAATATGGGGTGTTACCACCTTTTTGCCTCTGCTTAACTTCCAGGGTCCGGAGCCGACGCATTCGTGAAGCGTAAGGTCCTCCGGGTTCGATGGATTTCCAGCGGCCTTGAGATAGTTTGGGCTGGCGAAAAGCCCTCGAACCGTTCCGGGATAAGGTCGCACGCGCCGCAGCGAGTCTTTCGGCGCCCGCAATTTAAAGAAGACGTCCACATCATCTCGCGGTTCCTGATCCCAACTCGCTGCATAGGGTTCGATCTCTACGCGCAACTCGGGATAGCGTTCCAGAAATTCCTTGAGCAAGGGCGCTAAAGTATCGCGCGCCATGGTGACGGGGCAAGCTACCTTCAGGAGCCCGCTTGGGCTGGCGCGACGGCCTTCCAAAACGTCGCGTCCGTGCTGAAGGTTCTGCAGTGCGCGCCGGCACGATTGCACGTACTCCTTTCCGGCGTCGGTCAGCACGAGGCCTCTGGGACCTCGCTGCACCAGCAAAACCCCGAGGTGCTTTTCAAGTCGAGTCAATGCTCGGCTCAGGGTGGAAGCTGGACAGTGCAACTCCTTCGCCGCCGCCGTGAGCGTGCCCGCCTGCGCCACCGAGACGAACCTGCGCACATCGTTGAGATCGAAGTCCTTCATGCAAAGGCTACTCCGCACCGCGTACTCGTTGAGCCTAGCATAGCGTTGCACTAGCGCAACTCTGTCTTGCGGTAGCGAATCCATCAGAATTCGGCAAAGGACATCTATTCATAAACCTGCGCGCGGCGGGACGAAGCCGATTGGGAGCGCAAAGGCACGGAGGAACGATGAAGATTCTGGTGATTGGAGGCACGGGCAACGTTAGCGCAGAAGTTGTGAAGGAACTACAGCAGCGCAAGGCAGACATTCGCCTGCTTGCAAGGAAGGAGGGCACTCCGACGCCGCAGGGCGTCGAGGTGGTGATCGGGGATTTGCTTGACCCAGTCTCCGTAGAGAAGGCAATGCACGGACTGGACAAGCTCTACCTATTGAACGCCGTCTCGCCGGATGAACTGACGCAAGGCCTTATCCCCTACAATCTGGCCAAAAAGCTGAGGCTGAAACATATCGTCTATCACTCAGTCTTCCGCGTGGAACACTTCAAGGATCTTCCACACTTCGCCTCAAAGCTAGCGATTGCAAGCGTCTTACGGGAGTTCGAAGTCCGCTTCACGATTGTTCTCCCAAACTACTTCATCCAGAACGATGACACGTTGAAAGACGCCCTCATAGAGGCTGACATCTACCCCGCGCCTCTCGGGAACGTAGGCATCTCCGTGGTCGACATGCGAGACATTGCGGAGGCAACGGCAATCGTTCTGACTTCGGAAGAACACAACGGCAAGACTTATTACCGGGATGGTCCGGAAGCTGTGTGAGTGGTCCGAAAGCGGCGTCGATCTGGAGCAGATTGCTCGGCAAAGAGATTCGTTACGCGGGTCACGACATGGATGCGTTCGAAGAGCAGATGAGAAAGTCGGCTCCGTCGTGGTCGGCATTCGACATCCGAATGATGTTTCAAGGGTATCTCGAACGTGGTTTCGTCGCGGAGACGGGAGATATCGAGAAGTTGACGAAACTCCTCGGCCACGCGCTGCGCAGTTACGAGGATTTCGCAGCGGAAACCGCCGCCCTTTGGAAGCAGTGAATGCCAACAAACACTCAAAACCTAACCTTAAGGAGAACGAAATGTCATCCGCTCAACCGACAATTCCGCCGGACGATCCTAAACGCAGCCTCACCCTTGCTCAACTCGAAAACCTGCCTCACGTCGGGCTGGTCGGCGATACCTACACCATTACCGTGGCCGGCGAGCAGACTGCCGGACGCTTCTGCGTCATCGACATGCACATTCCGCCCGGCGGTGGCCCGCCCCCGCACCGGCATGACTTCGAGGAGACCTTCATCCTCCTCGAAGGCCAGATGGAAGCCACCTTCCGTGGTCGGAAGTCGACCGTCCGCGCCGGCGAAACCCTGAACATGCCTGCCAACGCTCCTCATCAGTTTCACAACACTTCGGGTCAGGCCGTACGCATGCTCTGTATTTGCTCTCCTGCCGGGCAAGAGAAATTCTTCTTGGAGGTTGGAGTTCCGGTCGCCACTCGCACCACAGCTCCGCCCGAGCTCTCTGAAAAGGAACAAGCGGCATTCATCGAGAAGGTAAAGGCGCTCGCCCCCAAGTACCGCACCGAACTACTAAGGAAAGCTTGAATTCATCCGAAGGCGGACACAAGATCGCTTCCGTGATTTCGGCCGGACAGCGTGAAGTTGTCCAGAGGCCGGCTTCGGGTAGACGTTGCCCAGCTTCGCCAGTTCACCCGAATTTAATCTTGCTGCACCGAGCGAGGGGCCGAACGAAATCTCTCGGGCAGAAATTGTTACTGCTTTGTGAAAATCGACTTGGGAATCATGCAGTGCACGCCCTTGCGGATATCCACTACCTGCGAGATCCGACAATCCCCGACCATCGAAGTAAGCGAATAGGCTTCTTCGCGCGACATTGGCACTATCTTCTGTTCCGCCAGGAAATTCACAGTCTCGCGCACGGCTATCCTCATGGCTTCGTTCAAGTCTTCGTCGAATCCCATGAAAATCCAATCTGTAGGGGTCTCTGCGCGCGGCCAATCGATTCGAAGGTCCTTTCGGACGATGACTTGAATCGCAATCTCTTTATAGGAGCATTCGAGGGCGGTCAGGTTCACTTCGCCGTTGCCCTGCAGGCAGTGGGAATCCCCGGTCCAGATTAACCCGCCTTTCTGAAACACCGGAAGATAGAGCACCGAGCCGACTTGAAGTTCGTTCACATCCATGTTGGATCCATTTTTCCAGGGTCGCAGCGTGCTGGTGCGCCCTTTGGCATCGTGGAGCGGAGGTCCCGCCTTCTCTTTTGGTTCGTTGGGGTCCGGGCCGACGGCGATGGTGCCGGGGAAGGGTTTCAGTTGGAGGATGATCCCCGGCTTGAATTCCGTTGTCATGGTTTCTGGGTCGAGCTTGAAATACTGAACGTGGCCTTCAGGAAAATCCGAGGCCAGCAAACCGATGGTGGGGAACTGCTTGCCAGGCAGATTGAAATTGAAGCCTGACTCCTTCATGACGATTTTGAGTATGCGGATTTCGAGCGTGTCCCCCGGCTCCGCCCCGTTCACGTAGATCGGCCCGGTCACCGAATGCGGCCCGCCGCCGGGATTCGCGAGGCGAAGCTTCACGATTTCGTCGATCGAAGCGCTGGGCTTAATCTCGTCCATCGAGTGGCGTAGCGTCTCGATGGAGACAGTGTCTCCGGAATCGACGAAGACTTTGGGTTTCTCCCTGGGATCGAGCCAGCCCCACTGAGCTGTGTCTTTATTCGCCGGAAGAAAATAGTGCTTGCCAGTGGATTCTCGTCCGGTGTCTTTTTCTGAAGCAATTTGCGCCTGTACGTCCCCGAATACAGCGTTGGCGGCAATAAACAGGACGGCGGCCAAGGTTCTCTGCGTTGAGATCATCACAAGACTCCCCTTTGTCCGGCTTTCCGCGTGGGCGCCGAGAGTACAGACGCGGAGCGCCCAGGATGCGCACCGAAAATATAATGCAATCGAATAAGAAAATTGCTTCGAGCTGCCCAAGGCTGGGCTATCCCAAACGGGCACTGATTCGCGGCTCGGCATTTTGGAGATTACGCGCGCACCTCGCATTCGAGAGCTGTTTTGACAACACCGAATCAAGTGTCTTCCACCCCGATCTTTTTGTCGTTCACTGCTTGGCTGACTCTTTGCTTGCAGCCGAGATAACGCTTATGTGCAGCAGCACATAAAGGGTACTGGACTAAACCGCTTCGCGGTAAGAATCAGGTTGGGCCTGCCCCCTGGAGTGAGACAAACAGTTAAGACACAGTT
>DATNKA010000985.1:0-10467 GCA_035603655.1 Candidatus Acidiferrales bacterium
ATTTGGAGGAGGCGCGGGCAGCCGCGTTAAGAATCGTGCAAGACGGAACGCGTGCGGGCGAAATCGTCAACCGAGTCCGCCTCCTTTTCCAGAAAGGGAGTCTACAACGGGAGTTGGTCGATCTAAATGAGATTATTCGAGAGATGGTGCTTCTCCTGCACGGCGAGGCAACTCAATACTCCGTACTGGTTGGGACGAAACTCGCTGCAGACATCCCACGGGTCATGGGAGATCGCGTTCAACTGCAGCAGGTGCTCATGAACCTGATGATGAACAGCATCGATGCGATGAAGGATGTGGATGGGACGCGCGAACTGGACGTCAAGTCGCGGCGAGGAGAGAACGAGGAACTTGTGGTGTCGGTTAGCGATACCGGCCCGGGGCTTCCTGCTCAGCAAGCGGACCAGATCTTTAATGCGTTCTTTACCACGAAGCCTCACGGCACCGGCATGGGACTTCGGATCAGCCGCTCCATCGTGGAATCGCATGGCGGGCGCTTGTGGGTTACCGATAATCCTCCACGCGGCGCAAGCTTTCACCTCACCCTTCCCACCAAAATTGCGGCTCACGACTGACACCCACAGCCGCTCCCACCATATTTAGGCCGGTATTATGAGCCTCATACCAAGGCATAATTGCGCCGTCGTGGGCGGAAGGATAGGTTACAACTATGGGTATTCAGGGGGAGGCGAAATTGGTTGCGATTGTTGATGACGACGATTTGATACGCAGCGCATTGCAGGGAATGTTGAAATCGGTCGGACTACCGTCACAAGCGTTTGCGTCGGCGGAGGAATTCCTAGCGTCCGGCCAGCAGCAGCTGACTGCATGTCTGATCGCAGATATCCGCATGCCGGGAATGTCCGGTCTGGAATTGCAGGCCAGACTGAACGCGGAACACTGCAGGATTCCGACCATCTTCATCACGGCACACGGCGATACAACAATGCGGATGCAGGCGCTAAGAGCAGGCGCAGTAGACTTCATGGCCAAACCGTTTGACGACGGGGTCCTGATCGAGAGCGTTCGAGCGGCTCTGGAGAATTGAGCCTATAAACAGGGCGTGCACCCAGGAGGATCTCTGTGGGAGCTTTCCAAAAATTCGGGAGTGGTGATCAGGTTTCTTATGAGCGCAGATTCGAGCAGGTCATCGGTAATAGTCCTGCTCTTGAATCGGTGCTCGAGCAAGTCGAACGAGTCGCACCTACGGATTGCACCGTTCTCATCCAGGGAGAGACTGGCACCGGCAAGGAACTGATCGCACACGCGATTCACAACCTCAGCTCGCGGTGCGGACGCGCGTTCGTAAGGCTGAATTGCGCCGCCATTCCACTGGATCTCTTGGAGAGTGAACTCTTCGGCCACGAGAAAGGCGCGTTCACTGGAGCCATCGCACAAAAGATTGGACGTTTCGAACTGGCGGACAAAGGCACACTCTTCCTGGATGAGGTGGGGGATATTCCACCGGCCCTGCAACCCAAACTTCTGCGCGTTCTCCAGGAACAGGAATTCGAACGCTTGGGCAGCACGCGCACTCATCAGGTAGACGTACGGCTGGTGGCTGCCACTAATCGTAATCTTTCGGAGATGGCGAACCGGAATGAATTTCGAAGCGATCTCTACTACCGTCTGAACGTATTTCCGGTCCTGCTGCCGCCTTTGCGTGAACGTCGCGAAGACATTCCGGCCCTCATTGCCCATTTTGTGGAGATCTACAGCCGCCGGATGAATCGCCAGATTGAACACATTCCTCAGGCGACAATGTCTGCACTCACGTCCTACCAATGGCCAGGCAACATCCGCGAGCTGCAGAACTTGATTGAACGTGCCGTGATTCTTTCAAACAATGGCGAGCTGCCCAATCCTTTACCAACCGAACGGAGTCAGGCTGTCGTCGCTTCTCGAGGGGCGACTACCCTTAGGGACTGTGAGCACACTTTGATTCTGAAAACGCTGGAAGGAGTCGGCTGGGTGATTGGTGGCCCGAAAGGCGCAGCGGCCAAACTTGGATTAAAGCGTACGACACTGATCCACAAGATGGAGAAGCTGGGGATTTCCCGGCCTGGTCCGCAACGCGTCGCAGATGTAATGGAACCGGCGCGGCAGCAGACGGATTCACCGCTCTTGTTTCAGTAGCTCGCTTGACGTGACTTGATTGTTGCGTCGCCAAGGTTATCTTCAGGGGGTTGCATTAGCCGACTTCCTCTCCGGTAGGGTGTCTCGCGCGCATTACCACCTGGCCGAATTACTCTAGCGATAGTTACTAACATTAATTCTCCCGCCTTCCGCTAAACTTCCCGCTGCAGCAACCGTATACGTGCCGGCCAATTTCAAAAGCTCCACCGATTTCTCCTGTGAGGAATCCATTCCTGGTAGCACGTGGTGGCCTTAGTCCGCGGATTGACTAGGTGACGCTATCTGGACAGATATTCTTCAATCCGAGTCGGGATTCCCAAGAGAATGTGGGGCATGGGCGTGATATCAGAACTAAGTTTGGCATGCAACTTGCTTTCTTCGGAGGTGTTCATCAATTTTTTCGAACTGGATTTGAGACTATGAAAACGCTAATCGACGAATCTCGCACGCTTTACGCGGCAATTCAGGCCCGTTGCCCTGATCGACCCGCGGAACGTTTTGTGATCTCCTACACCTCCGAACAAGCATTGCGAGACCTCTTGGCCGCACCGTCCATCGTGGCCACCGGGTACACCAGCCGTGAGCGTGCCGAAGAGTTATGTCGTCGAGAAACACACGCGTGACGTTGATTGGAGTCCACGCCCATACGGTCCCTGTTTGCCATCATATGCAGAGTTCTCATGCCGACTCCGAGAGTGGGGGGAGTGATGGGCTCGACTTCGCCACTCAGTGCAATAGGCAGGCTGCACAACAAAACTGGTGCCCAGCAGCCAAGACTAAGTAGGATCCTGGTGCCGGAGGCTCGAAACACGGAAACACGAGTCGGTTTTCAAGGGGCTTCACATCTCTCGTTGTGGCTTCACTTTCCGGAAGAACTCGCCGAGAGGGCGAGCAAACAATCGCCCGCCGCTGACCGCCGCGTCTAAAGCAAGAAAGAACCGCCCGTGTCCTCATCGACCTCTTCGAGAAGTCCCTATTTCAAGCAGCATTTATGAGGACTCATTCACGGCACAGCAATTTGCACAATGCTTCTATCTGATTGAAAGCGAAGCCGAAGCAAACCCCGCGCCTGCAAAAGAGCGCCGTAGGGTTTGCGCACCCGCCTTAGGCTCCCTTGAGAAATTCGCGGTCTTCATAGTGGCGAACCTGCCTGCAGCGCCGCAGCTTGCTCTCAATCAGCAGTATTTGCTCATTGCGTGGCAGCCCCAACAATGCGTCGGCTGAAATCCCGCCTATGACATTCGCCAGATCCTGGGCCATCCGGTAATTCCGGATACCGAAGATCTGGATGACGCCCGCATTGTCTATGAGGGTATTCGCCTGAGGGCCGTAAATCTGGAGCTGCGCGGCGTTCTGCCAGAACGACCACACGGTAAGACCCCCGGCCCGCAGTAGCGTTGTCGCCATCAGCAGCGCCTCCAGCTTCCCAAGGTTTCCGATTTCATCGCAAAGCATGAGCGTGCGCTCCTCGGGCGGATGCCTGCGCTGGGTCAGGAGCAGAATCAACCCGGAAAGCCACATCCTCAGCAGCGGACGATAGGCGGCAAGCCGAAAGGGAGGGACGATGATGTAAAGCGACATCGGCTTTCCGGCAAGAAAGCCGTCAATATCCATCGTGGTCGTGTCCGTAAGCCTGCGGGTCAGATCGCTGTCGAACAGCCTCAAGTGCGATTGCACCGTGCCCAGGACACTCGGACGCGTGTTCTGCTCAGGCAACTGCAGGAAAGAAGCAAATGCCGCTCGGGCAGCGCGGTTCTGCACTTTCTTTTCATCGAGCAGCACGGCCATCCGATACACGACATCATCCTGCGTAAACAGATCGAACAGACTGCTTATGCGTCGCTCTTCAGCCGGCCGGTCCGCAAGCAGCCAGGCAGTTGCGCCCGCAATCATCGTCTCCGCCCAATCGTTCCAGAACCTCTCGCGCTCATCGCCTCCACGCTCAATCAATTCCGCCGCAAAACTACGCGCCGTCGCTGCCGGGTCTGTCCCGCACCGAATCGTCAAATCAAGCGGATTGAGTGAACCGCCCTCGCTTCCATCCCGCAAATCGACTACGCATACATCCTGGCCCATCGCCCGCCTTGCGCGCGCAGTCGCAGCATAGACCTCGCCTTTCATATCGAGGACGACAAGCTGTCCCGGATGCCTGAGCGCATTCGTGATAACCGGTCCCGATGTCTTGCCCGTGCCCGTAGGGGCGAAGGTGATGAGATGGCCGTCACCCGTGTAAATCAGCAGCTCGCCCGCCTCGCTGGAAGTTCGCGCGGCGAAACCCATGCCGCGGGATGAAGCAACACTGCGCCCGAGAATCAGTTCTGACATGGCCCGATTACCGATACTCAACCCACAGCCACACTGCGCGCGCCAGTGCAAGGCAGCCGAGCGCAAGCAAAATGCGGTAGCTGATTTCCAGAAATTCAAGTTTGGTTATCTTGCGCAAGTTAGTGACTTTTGCAGATAAAAAACTGGATCGAAGAGTGTAGATCGCCGCGCGGCGTTTTGACGAGAGCTATAGTGCCAGTGTTTTCTGATCGTTATGGCTTTGACAATTTATGTCAGTGACTGAATCGCCGGACGCAGAAACATCAGGAGGCTTTTTCCCCTGCGGCCGGTGGGATTTCCGGGCTGGCAATCTGCAGTTTGATCGCAAGCTTGTCCACTTCCTCTTTACATCTGGTGAATATCCTCAAAAGATGGAGGCAATTGCAGTTTGCCGTTGCTCCGGTGTGAGCAACTCATCTTCACGCGGGTTAGTGTTTGCATGGTAAGAGTAGTTCTTGCAGGAGGTGTCAAGCGGGACTATCCAGCCCCGCAGGCGGAGAAGAAAATTAAGTCCGAGGCTTAAGCAACAGCGGTCGCTTCAATACGGTTGACTCCCAATTACGAAAGTACAGTTCTGCTAGGAAATCATCTTTCCGCCGCCCAAGGCGATTACGTGGCATAAGCCATTTATGGCACAAGCGACATAATCCCCATCAGGGGGATACGTACCCACGCGGGTCGGCTGTTTAACTCATAGAGTATTTCGTAGACCGCCTTTTCAAGCAGGAAGACATTGAGCAGCTTGCGAAAATCAACTTGCCGGGGCGGCAGAAAATCGGCGCCTTGCGCGGCTTCACGGTACGCGCGCAAGAATTCCGTTGCCGCCGACCGTTCCCAAAGCTGCGCCCAGGGTTCGAGCCCAGTCACATCCTCGGGGTGCCGGGCGGTATAGTTCATCAGACCGGCATAGGCGGCGTAACCAAAGGACCGCAACATGCCAGCCACATCTTTAAGTGGACACTGCTTGGAGCGCCGCACAGCCAGCGGCCGGGCCGGTTCGCCTTCAAAATCCAGGATCACGAAATCAGTTTTTACGCGGAGTACTTGTCCTAGATGGTAGTCTCCGTGAATTCGGATTCGTTGTGTCTGCTGGAAATCATCGTTTAGGGACCCGAAGTGATCGAGAATCTGGCGGCGACGGCTAAGCACAGAAGCCGCAACCTTGACCACTTCGTCGGGCAAGTGCGACAGACGCTCTTGCAGCACGTCCAGGACGCTGGAGGCGTGCTGTCGGATGCCGGTAAGTTGCGCCTGAAGATCCACACCCGTCAATGCCTCCGGCGCAAATGCAGGATCGTCTGTGGGTGCACCCAGCGCCAGATGAAGTTCCGCGGTCCTGCGCCCCAAGGTTGCGCCAGCTTCGAGGTACAAGCCGAGGTGGTCACGGGCCACCTGAGTTGGGGGTTGGTCAGAGAGCTCCAGTGGACGGCGGAGCTCGCCACTCAAGTTTTCCGGAAATGGCAATCGTGCACAGGTCTCGTAGTAGCGGTCAAGGTCTTCCAAGGTCCACTTCCAGCCATCACCTTCGTTTGCCACCAAACCCTGCAACATTCCCAGACTCGCGATTTTGCCATCGAACCCGGTTAGCCCGTCAACTTCAATCGAGCCCGCAAAAGGAGGAATCCGGTCGAAGTTCGTTTTCTCGGCCAGGTACTGTCCAATTTCCGCATCCGGATTCAATCCGGGCTCTTGGCGGCGGAACAGCTTGAGTATGAACCGGTCGCCGAACAGAATTGACGTGTTGCTCTGTTCCGCCGAGCTACGGCGCACCTGCAATGTTGTCTCGGCCGGCACCATGAGATCCAGAAACGCCTTCCCGCGTATGCCCCGGAGGGACCCCTGGCGCGCGTTTATCCTGCTCGCATTCTCGATCAGCGAGAACAACAACGCGCAAGTCTGGTCGTCGAAGGCTCCATCGTAGAGCAATCCCGCTCCTCTCTGCGAGAGGACCGGGGCGATGATGGCATGCGGAGCGCTCCGCTGTAATTCGTTTTCGGCGTCTCCAAAACTCATCGCCAGCGGCAGGAAATACAAGTCAGCAGGCCCAGTGTCGAACTCTACTTCGACCAGTGCCAGCGCCGATTGCGATGCGTCCGATGGAGCGTTCAACAGAACATTTAACGGAATCCAGTCCGCAATTCGAATGGACTTGATGCCCCGAGATTTTCCCGCAAACCAGCGCTGCTTGGGCAGATACTCGGGGAGTTCCACCGTTTCAAGGCGCAGGCGGCCGAGCCCCTCGAGGAGACTCTCCCATCCCGCGGTTACGTTCAACGGAAAATGTTCTTTCAGATTCACATTAACGCCAGCCGGCGTCTCCCTCCCTTGTAGCTCTAGTTAGAGGAAACTGTAAAGTGCGCTCGAGAACCGCCGCAAGAAAAGCCCGGAAATCGTCCATCGTCCCGTGCATCGAGTGGGCGTTCATGTCGTCGGAAATGTCATGGGGATTGTCTTTAAGGGGTGATGGGACGGAGGGCAGCAACCACAGGCGGGTGACCACAAGGTGCCGAAGATAATCCAGCGTCTGGGTCAATTCAGGAAAATCACGAATACCGTCGCCATTACTGTCTTTGAATGCGCGGACGTGCGACTCGTGGATGATTGCATCCTTGTACCAGAGAGGATCTCCGCCGCTGCCTGGCCGCTTTGACATGATGCGTTTTCCTGTCTCCTTTCTCCTTAAACGCTGCTGGAAGATTCCGGGCGAAAAACCTCAATCCCAAGAGGAGGAAGTGTCATATTCAGGGAAAATGGCCGTCCATGAATCGGGAGTGGTATAGCCGATAAACCACCGAAGTTTCCCTGGCCGCTGCCGCCGTAGATGGCTGCGTCACTGTTCAAGATCTCTCCCCAAAAACCGTCCAACGGCACACCTACGCGGTAGTTCTGACGGACGACCGGCGTGAAATTGCAGACAAAGAGCAGTTGCTCATTAGGATTCCGTCCTCGGCGAAGGAAGCTAATGATGCTCCTCTGCGCGTCATTGCAATCTATCCATTCAAAGCCGGCGGCATCGGAGTCCCGCTGCAGTGAGGGATCGCTGCGGTATAGACCATTCAGATCACTCAGCCAATGCCGCAGCCCAGCGTGAAGTGGAGTTCCCAGCAGGTGCCACTCCAGGCTCGCATCGTGATTCCACTCCGACCACTGGCCGAACTCATTTCCCATGAACAGGAGTTTCTTGCCGGGATGGCCGAACATAAACCCGTACAGGAGCCGCAGATTTGCGAACTTCTGCCACTCATCCCCCGGCATCTTGCGCAGCATGGATCCCTTACCGTAGACGACCTCATCGTGAGAGAAAGGCAGGAGGAAGTTTTCAGTGAAGGCATACACCAGACCAAACGTGATCTTGTTATGCTGATAGCTTCTGAATACGGGATCTTGCGATAAGTAGTCCAGCACATCATGCATCCAGCCCATATTCCACTTGAGACCGAATCCCAGTCCTCCAATGTAAGTGGGCCGCGAGACTTGCGGCCAGGCGGTCGATTCTTCCGCGATCATCATTACGTCGGGATATGCTGCATAAACACGCTCATTCAGCCGTCTCAGAAAGTGAACCGCTTCTATGTTTTCTTTTCCGCCGAAGCGGTTTGGTACCCACTCTCCTTCGCGCCGTCCATAATCGAGATAGAGCATTGAGGCCACGGCATCGACCCGCAGACCGTCCACATGATATTTGTCGAGCCAGAACAGGGCGTTGCTGATGAGAAAGCTTTGGACCTCGTTCCGACCGTAGTTGAACACAAAAGTGTTCCAGTCCGGTTGTTCACCCTGCCTTGGGTCCCCGTGTTCGTAGAGATGAGATCCATCGAAATAGCCGAGACCCGTCTCATCCTTCGGGAAGTGGGCCGGAACCCAATCAAGGATGACGCCGATCCCGTTTTGGTGAAGACAGTCCACAAGATACCGGAAATCGTCCGGCGTACCGAATCTGCTGGTAGGCGCAAAGTAACCGGTGGTCTGATATCCCCAGGAGCCATCGAAAGGATGCTCCATAACTGGCAGCAATTCGACGTGAGTGAAACCGGTCTCCCGAACGTAATCCGCCAGGAGTGGCGCCATCTCCCGATAAGTCAGCCAGCGGTTTCCTTCTTCAAGCACGCGCCGCCAGGAGCCTAAGTGCAATTCGTAAATGGAAATGGGAGAGTCCAAGGAGTTGCTCTTGGCCCGGCTCGTCATCCACGAACCGTCATTCCAGGAATAATTTTCTAGATTCCACACGCGAGAGGCCATCTGAGGACGAACTTCCGCGGCGAATCCATAGGGATCGGTTTTGTCGACCGTATAGCCTCCGTAGTTGGACGCCACGTGATACTTGTATAGTGCGCCTTGACCGAGAGTTGCTACGAAGGTCTCCCACACGCCGGCGGCGCTGGAGCGCATCACGTTGGCAGCGGGATTCCACCGGTTGAAGTCGCCCACTACCGAAACCAGCTTGGCATTGGGCGCCCATACAGCAAACTGCACGCCCTGACGTCCATCCCGCTCCGTAAGGTGAGCACCGAACTTCTCGTAGGCACGGTCAAATGTTCCCTCAGCAAGCAAATATGCGTCGAAGTCGGTTAACGGCTGCAAGGTTTGCTCCATGGTTCTCACCTTCCATTCCACCGCGAATTGAAGAAAGCGGTTCCATAACACTTGGCGGTAATGCTCGAAATCGCGCTCCGCCGGAATTCACTGGCGCATCCTCAAAATATGTGCCGGGAGACTTTCCGGTGTCAGTTCCACATAGTTCCGTGAACCCTGCCACAAATATCTGCCTTCGCCTAGCAGATCGTGAGCTTGAAACGCTCGATCCGACTCCAGCCCGAGGGCAGGGAGATCGAGATCAACCCAGCCCGTCTGCCGGTGGAATGAATCGAGATTGACAATCACCACGATCACATTGCTCAGGTCGTCCGTCGTCTTGCTGTAGCAAATCAGCATCGGATTGTCAGTGGCATGAAAGCGCAGATTGTGATTGCTTTGCAGTGCCGCGTTCGCTTTGCGGATACGGTTGATGCGGGAAATGATGTCCTTCAAACTCCGCGCGGAAAGCAGATCGCGATGCTTGAGTTCGTATTTCTCGGAATTCAAGTACTCTTCGCCGCCCGCCTTCACGGGCGTGTTTTCGCACAACTCAAACGCGGGCCCATAAACACCATAGCTGGCGCCCAAGGTAGCCGCCAGAATCAATCGGATCATAAACGCCGGACGACCACCGACCTGGAGAAACTCCGGAAGGATGTCGGGCGTGTTAGGCCAGAGATTGGGACGGAAGTATTCTCGTACCTCAGTTTGCGTAAGCTCGGTGAAATAGTCTGTTAATTCCTGTTTCGTGTTGCGCCAGGTGAAATAGGTATAGGACTGAGAAAAACCGAGCTTGGCTAGCCGGTACATAACGTGCGGCCGGGTAAACGCCTCCGCTAAAAAGAGCACGTCGCCATGTTCCTTCTTAATCTCTCCGATCACCCATTCCCAGAAGGCAAATGCTTTCGTATGAGGATTGTCGACACGAAAGATGCGCACTCCCTGATCGATCCAGAATTGAAAAACGTTCTTTAACTCGTTCCATAATGCCCGCCAGTCCTGGCTTTCGAAGTCCAGCGGGTAAATGTCCTGGTATTTCTTCGGCGGATTCTCCGCGTATTGTATGGTGCCATCCGGACGCTTCCGGAACCATTCCGGATGCTGCTTCACGTAAGGGTGATCGGGAGTGCATTGAAATGCGATATCGAGAGCCACCTCGAGGCCCTGTTCCGTCGCCTGAGACATAAAATGCCGAAAGTCCTCAAGAGTACCCAGCTCGGAATGAACTGATGTGTGGCCACCCTCCTCCGATCCGATCGCCCAGGGGCTACCAACATCGTTCGGCTTGGCCACGACCGCGTTGTTTTTTCCTTTTCGAAAAGCAAGGCCGATGGGATGGACCGGCGGTAAGTAGACCACGTCAAAACCCATGGAGGCGATATAAGGAAGCCAAGCCTCGCAATCCCGGAATGTCCCGTGCTGTCCAGCCTG
>DATNKA010000986.1:0-2393 GCA_035603655.1 Candidatus Acidiferrales bacterium
GCTGTTTGAGATCCTGCCGCTGGTGCGCGGGGAATGGGAAAGTTTTGTGCGCGGGCGCGGATCCGACCTATATCGCATCCGCGAGTACTTGCCGGAAGATTCGGCGCGCCACGTGGACTGGAAGGCGACGGCGAAGTCGGGTGCTCTGAAAGTGCGTGAATTCAGCCGTGAGGACGAACGCAAGCTTTGCATCGTCTTCGACAACCCTCCGGCCGGGCTGATTTCCGATGCGGCCTACGAACGGGCGGTGAACCTGGCGGCGTCGCTGGCTTGGCATTTTTCCTCGCAGGACGCCGAAGTCTCATTCGTGGTGACCGGGTCAGGACGCAGCGTGGAGCTTAATGAATTCTTAGCGCGGCTGGCGGTCATCGAGCCCAACCTAGGCCCCGACAATGATCGGCCGCCTCGGCTCGGAATGCCGCATGAAGATGCTCTTCGAGAGATAGGCCTTGGCAAGAGTGGGGAATATAACATCGTCCTCACCGCCCGGCCGTCCGGGAGCCTGCCCACATCGTGGTGGAACTGCTCCTACTTCGTGTTTCTGGGGGCGGAGGAAGGCTCAACTCGCGGCAGTAAGACCGTCAGATAGGTCCGAACCGAGCTTCGGACGCGGCCCCTTCAGTTCCTGTATTCTTCCCGTTTCCTCAAATGGTCCCCCCCTTGATTTTTTCTTTTTCCCCAACTGTTTAGCGCTTCCCATGCATCTCATTTGGGCATATACTCGCCCCCCGGTGTGGCTTTTTGGGGAGCTCGGAACTCACTCATCCGGGAGGATCCAATGCGTATTTGTGATCTGATCAAAAACCAGGAAACATACCAGGCAGAAATGGGGCAGACAGTATTGGAGACGGTGCGTGCCATGGTGGAACGCAACATCGGCGCCGTACCCGTCTTGCACAATGGCAAACTAGTTGGGATTTTTTCCGAGCGCGATCTGATGAAGCGCGTCGTCGCGGAAGGTTTCGATCCTCGCAGCACCTGCCTCGCCGAGGTCATGACCGACGATCCCCTCACCGTCAACATGCATGAGGAGTTGGAAAACTGCATGACCATTATGCGGCGGCACAGCTTTCGTCACCTGCCGGTGTGCCATGAAGGACAGTTGGTCGGCATGGTCTCGCTGCGCGACATCCTGCTGCACGACCTGAATGAGAAAGACGATGAAGTGCGCATGATGCGCGCCTACATCCACTCCGTGCCCGATGCTTAAAGGGAGCAAGGCGGATGCACTTCGCAGGCTGGCGCTGAGAGGGTATGGGGGACTTCAGGATTGTGATCACTTTAAACCCCGACCTGGGCTCAACCGCTCCTTCTCTGAGCTGCTTGGCTCAGCAAATGGCACAATGGTAACGTTACTTTGGATTACCTGAGTACATTGAACGTCCGCATCAAAAGGTTTAACTTCTGTTAGTCACCTTATTTGTTCCATGGAGCACTGCCTGTTTCTCGCTGGCCATTCGTTCTGAACCATCTGGAGAACTGTTGCGATGAGCGACAAAATCAAGATTTTTTATTACGTTCTCTGGATTGCCCATCCCATTTTGCAGACGGCTATCGCGGCGGCTATGTTTCGCTACGGCCGACACCGGCAGTTCAGGTATTTTTTTGCCTACATCGTTGCCCAGATTGCCACCTTTGCAGTGGTCTTTCCAACTTATCGATACAACCTTGCCGCTTGGCCTTACCTCAGCTGGCTGAGTACAGCCGTTAGTGTGGCCCTGGGCTTCAAGGTGATCCATGAAGCCTTCCTCGACGCTTTCCGGCCGTTCCACACTTTGCGGGACTTAGGAACTGTGCTGTTCAAGTGGGCCGGACTGGTCATGCTGCTGGTGGCTGGTGTGGTATCGGTTTCCACAAATTCATCGGATACAGCCCCTTGGGTACAGGCTATCCTCACCGCGCAACGCTGTGTTCGCATTATTCAAGTTGGCATGGTGCTTTTCCTGATCTTCTTCGCCCGCTACCTGGGCGTGAGCCGGCGGCAGTACAGCTTCGGAATCGCTTTGGGGTTCGGTTGTTTTGCCATGGTAGAACTTTCGCTGGTGGCGTCCTGGGTGGGCGATCACTTGAATAATCTTTCGATGGGCTTGGTCAACATGGCCGCCTACAATTGCGCATTGTTGGTCTGGTTGACATATACTCTGGCCGAGAGCCCCGTCCGCGAAGCCCCGGCTAACCTGCTGCGACCCCAACGTTGGGAGCAGAGCCTGACTGACATTCATCATCCACTACCCGCGGACTCTTTGATCCCAATGTTTGAAGGCATGGTCGATCGCGCTCTGTCGCGAACGCAAACTATGCCTTCGATCCCGCAAGAAAATGTCGGTCCCGCCAAGGCGGCTGCCGCTCAGGCGGGTGCTGGCACGAACAGCGCTTTGGGCTTTCCCAGAGTC
>DATNKA010000987.1:0-2859 GCA_035603655.1 Candidatus Acidiferrales bacterium
TGGTCTGACAGTTGTGCAGAAAATTGTGCAGGATCACGGGGGAAGAGTCTTGATGGAACGTACCGAGGACGCTCGAACCATTTTTCGAATCACCATCCCCGGGCGCTCTCCGCAAGGCTCCGCGCAAGATAAGGACGAGGAAAGCGACGACCAGCTGACGGCTCGTCCTCTTGCCTCATTGAACAACGATCGGGCGAACCGATCGAGCGACTGAAAACTCAAATCGACATTCGGACACTCAGCTTCCGTTTCAATTTCTCCGATTCATCCAGATCCGTATGTCGCCCTGGAGGATGTGTGAACAGCCCATGGACCTTTGCGCTTCGTTCAACTGCAATTGCGACAGCCGCCTTAGTCCTGTTGACCATCGGCAGCCAAGGACAGGAGACCGGGCCTGCCCAGACACCTCCCGCCCCTGACACATCGGTACGTGAACTCGATACGCAAGTGCGAGAACTCCGCGCCGTGATTGAACAAATGCGAGCCGAGAATGCCCAGTCTCGCGTCGAGATGCAGGAAATGCGCCAGGAATTACAAGACACGCGCAAACTTCTGACGCCGCTCGCGGCTGCAATCAACAATTCCGTGCCCAGCGCCGAAGCCGCGACCTCCACCCCAACTTCCGCAACGTCCCCATCAGTCTCTCAAGCTGTCTCCGCAACCCCACCTTCGGCGGACTTGGGAAGCCGGATTCAGAAACTTGAAGAATCCACTCAGTTGCTAGGCTCGAAAATTGACGAGCAATACCAGACCAAAGTGGAGGCCGCCGGAAAGTATCGCGCCCGGTTGTCTGGAATCGTTCTAATGAACGCTTTTCGCAATGTCGGTACTTCCGATAACCTCGACTTCCCCAACTACGCTCAACCCCCGGCGCCGGGCAGCACGTCTGAGACCAGCCTTGGTGCCACATTGCGTCAGACTGAGATCGGGCTGGAGATCTTCGGTCCAACCCTGGTCGGTGCGAAAACTTCAGCCGACGTGCAGTTCGATTTCGCGGGAGGATTCCCCGCGACTCCAAACGGAGTCAACTTCGGTATTGTGCGGATGCAGACGGCCAGTTTGCGGCTCGACTGGAAAAATACTTCTGTGATTGCCGGCCAGGATGCCCTCTTTATCTCGCCGCTTTCTCCCACTTCGTTTGCATCCCTTGCGACGCCAGCCCTTGCCTACGCCGGCAATCTGTGGGGCTGGACGCCGCAACTCCGTGTCGAGCATCGCTTCAACCTTCCCAATGACCAGACGCTCACGCTACAGGGCGGTTTTCTCGACAACCTCGATTGGGAGCAACCCAGCGGCGGTCGGTACTTGCGCTCTGCAACGGCTGGGGAACAGTCGGGTCAGCCAGCGTATGCCTTTCGCAGTGCGTGGTCCCGGCAAGCATTTGGCCATACCTTGAGCATTGGCGCAGCGGGCTACTATGGACGTCAAGATTGGTTGTGGGGTCGCTACGTCGATGCCTGGTCCGGCATGACGGACTGGCAGATCCCGATCGCTCACCGCCTCGTCCTATCCGGAGAATTCTATCGAGGCCGCGCGGTGGGAGGCCTGGGGGCTGCCATCGGTCAAACCATTCTCTACGGCGGTAATCCATTCTCCGGCTCGACCAGCATTCACGGTCTGGATTCCGCCGGAGGATGGAGCCAACTTAAATTTCAACTCACGCCCAAGCTTGAACTGAACGGCGTCTTCGCCGAAGATAATGCGTTTGCCAGTGACGTTCGGGGCTTCGCTACTGATGCCAACAATTTCGGCGCGATTCTCGGCCGCAATCGTGGCGGCCTCGGCAATCTGGTCTACCGCCCGCGTTCCGACTTGCTGCTCTCTGCCGAATTCAGACGGCTGCACACTTTCCCCGTCTACGACAGCAGTAGTGTCACAAACCAAATTAATCTCGCGATGGGGATCTTGTTCTGATGAGCCGCTTCACTCAACACCTCGCCGTTTTGTGTTTTCTGTTGTTGCCATATTTTCCCGCCTCGGCGCAAGACGTCGAACTCAAAGGCAAGGTGCAACTCATGACCAGCGGACGCCAGGTAAAGGACGCTTCCAAACTAGTGGTTTGGCTTACTCCAGTCGGAAATACACCTCCAGTCGCAGCCCCGCTTCAGAAAAATTCGAAAATCCCCCAGCTCATCCAGAGAGATAAAAGTTTTCATCCTTCGCTGCTGGTCATACCGGCCGGTGGAAAAGTTGAGTTTCCCAACCAGGACCCTTTTTTCCACAATGTTTTTTCATTGTTCGACGGAAAGCGCTTCGATCTTGGGCTATACGAGAGTGGCACCACTCGTTTTGTACAATTCGACAAGCCAGGTATTTCTTTTATCTTTTGCAACATTCACCCTCAGATGAGCGCCGTTGTGATTTCCTTGGATACTCCCTACTACGCGATATCGAACGGAAATGGAGACATCAACATCAAAAACGTCGCCCCCGGACGTTATCAGATGCACGTCTTTCATCCGTCCGTTTCTCCGGATGTACTGCAGGCTGAGGAGCGCGAGATCACGGTCAGTTCCGCCAATACGTTCCTCGGAACCTTCAGGCTGGCCGAGTCCAACCTGGAACTCGCCCATAAGAACAAATACGGCCGCGACTATGACCCTCCCGACCCCGATAGCCCGGCATACGCGAGACCCTAGGATTTGAACGACTCTGTCCCGAGTCAAGGGCGTTCTTCCACTTTAAGGGCAGCGGCTCTGTTTGGGTGACGCAGCGCTCATCGCTTCTCCAGTCAACCGGACTTAACCTCCGTCCGACTTTCGAAATCGGCATGGGGGCTGGGTCAACCTGGAGTGGACCCCAAAAGTGAGACCGGCGACTAAAGGGCCAGCTACATAAGATGGAGGAGAACAATGCTGG
>DATNKA010000988.1:0-15570 GCA_035603655.1 Candidatus Acidiferrales bacterium
CATCGAACTCGGACGTGGTGACAACGTACTGGTTCTTCGCCGGGAGGATCTTGCGGATCTCTTCTTGGGTTTTCTCGATCCGATCCGGAGTCTGCGGATGCGTATCAAATGTTTTCGCTAAAGTGCCGGGCTTCTTCTTCTCCATCGCCTGGATTTTTTCGAAGAATGAAACGAATGCCGAGGGATCGTATCCGGCACGATACATGTATTCCACTCCAAGATAGTCCGCTTCCGCCTCGAAGCCGCGCGAGAATTTCAGAAATCCCAGCATCGCCGCCGGTCCCGCGGCTTCATAAGCCCCATAACCAATCCCTCCGCCCACAAAGATCAGAGGAATGGTTGCGAGCTGCATCAGAGTGCCCCGAGTCTGCTCGCGGGCCAGGTGACAGGCGGCCACATGCGCAATCTCGTGCGCCATAACGCCCGCCATTTCAGCTTCTTCATCGGCTGCCAGAATCAATCCCGAGTTCACATAGAAGAATCCGCCCGGCAGCGCCATGGCATTGACCACATCGGAATCAATCACCTTAATGGTGAATGGTACCTGGGCGTCCGAGTTCCGAACCAGGTTTTGCCCAATGCGGTTCACATACTCCGTAACCACCGGATCATTGACTAGCTTGATCTGCGATTCCACCTGCTGCGCATAGGAGCGGCCCATAGCCACTTGCCGCTCGATGCTGTACCAGTTGCCTACGCCGCGGCCGCAACCGACGTTGCGATTTCCCACCGCATCCACATCGGTCTTCGTGCCGTCGTGCTTGATCTGGCTGTCATCCTGCGTCGGCAAATTGGCTGGCTTCTGTGCGGGAGCATTTTGAACATCACCCGCCTTGGGCTGATTTTTATCATCCTGATCCTGCGCCATCGTCCAGGGCACCGCGCTGAACGCCGCCATCGCTACGCCAGTTACCAGCCAACGGAACTTCATAAAGGACTCCTTTTAGCGCTACTCCTACCCGGATTATACGCCCGCATGCCCATAATAAGGCGGACCCTTCCGTAAACGTTTAGACGGTCATTTCCCCCTGTGGGGTTATCCCGGGTTGTCGAAACTTGTGTGGAACTTGGCTATGCCTAGCCCTCCCCTTGCCTCATTCCAAGCTCAGTCGTACCATGGCCGTCGTTGTGCTCAGAGTCGTTGCACTGAGCCAGGAGGTACTTTTTGATCGACCGCCGCCGTTTCCTCTCGACTGCAGCTGGCGGCCTTGCCGCGGTCGCCACCCTCCGCGGAAATCTCGTGGCCCAGCTCTCCAGTTCCCCTTCTGCGCTTCCCGGTTCTGCGCTGTTCGACAACAACGAAGATGCTTACTGGGCCGAGATGCGTAAGCAATTCTTCATCCCTGAGGACGAGATTTATCTCAACAATGGCACGGTCGGCTCCAGTCCCGCGCCCGTGCTGCGCGCGATTTTCGAGGGCTATAACACTACCGAGAGAATGGACCAGCAGGACCCGGAAGACTATCCCATCTGGGGATACGCCGCCTGGAACGAATTTCGCGATCCCCTCGCCGCCTTCGTGGGCTGCCATCGTGATGAAATCGCCTTACTCCGTAATGCCACGGAAGCCAACAGCTACATCGCCAATGGTATCGACTTGAAACCTGGCGACGAAGTCCTCATGACCGACCAGGAGCATCCCGGCGGCGAGCACCCATGGAACCTGAAGGCGAAACGCTACGGTGTCGTCGTAAAGAAGGTCACATTACCGCGGCCCGTAAAGGACGCCGCCCAGGTACTCAATCTTTTCAATGACGCCATTACTCCCCGCACCCGTGTCATGTTCTTCAGCCACATCACCACGTTCTCCGGCGTGGTTCTGCCAGCGAAGGAACTCAGCGCGCTGGCCCGCTCGAAAGGCATTCTTTCTGCAGTCGACGGGGCGCACGTGCCGGGGATGATGCGGCTGAACATTCAGGAAATCGGCTGCGATCTGTATTCCGCGAGCCCGCACAAGTGGCTGCAAGCGCCTAAGGGCTCGGGCTTTCTGTATGTGCGCGACGAGGTCATCGACCGATTGTGGAACACGATCGTCACTGAAGGTTGGGACGACCCCAAGCTCCGCGCCGAACGCTTTCAGCGTATTGGAAGTTCCAACGTTCCGGCCCTTTGGGGACTGCGAGCCTCAATCAAACTCGCCAATGAGATCGGCATCGATCGCATCGAGCGCCGGCATCGCAAACTTGCTGACTATACCCTCGACCAAATGAAGGAACGCGGCGCCGATTCCTGGACGTCGCCCGACCCCGCACTGCGCTGCGCCATCGTAACCGTGAACGTTCCGCCCGTCCCGCGCATGGACCTGGAAAAGTGGATGTGGAAGACCCACAAAATCCGCATTCGCGGAGCCGAGCCGAACAAGCTGCGGCTGTCGACGCCGTACTATCTGCAGAAGAAGGAAATTGACCGGTTCTTGGCGAAGTTTGACGAGTACAAACGGGAACGGAAGCTGGGATGACGCCAGATGGGGCTTTTGCGCGCGGCGGTGTCAGAAATTAAACGCGCACGTCAGGGCGGCAGATTGGCGGTCTCGGCAATCACCTTTTGGGAGTTGGGACTGTCGGTCAACCGTGGGCGGATTCAAACCTATGGCACATTCGCATCCTCGATTCGGCAACTCCTGGAAGAAGATGTTACGTTCCGGCCGATCACCTATGAAATCGCGCCCTGGCCCGGCTATTCCCCGATGATTATCCTCGCAACCCCGCCGATCGCCGCATCGGCACCACCGCCCGCGCCGAAGGCCCAACTCTGATCGCCCGGGACCAGAATATCCGCCGGATCCGGCTAGTTAAAACCGCCTGGTAAGACCAGTGCCCTACCCCCCGTTTCCATGCGACGGCGGAGGAAATGGCGGATTCGATGCGGGACATGTCGGCTTTGCTGGCCAAGGACACCACTCACAAACACGCACAGCAACCTAGTCGTAATACTCCAGCCCCAAATGCGTAATCAGTTCCTCGCCTTTCAAATGCCGCAACGTATTCTTTAACTTCATCAACTGAATAAAAAGATCATGCTCGGGATACAGTCCCGGCGCGGTCATGGGAGACTTAAAGTAAAAGCTTAACCACTCCTGAATTCCGAGTCCACGCAGCTCGGAACACCGTTTTGCCAGATCCATTAGCAACACCAGATCAAGTACGATTGGCGCTGCCAGAATAGAATCGCGGCACAGGAAATCTACCTTGATTTGCATTGGATAGCCCAGCCATCCAAAGATGTCAATATTGTCCCAACCCTCTTTATTATCACCGCGCGGTGGGTAGTAGTTGATGCGAACCTTGTGGTACATGTCACCATACAGTTCGGGATAAAGATCGGGCTGGAGAATGTGCTCCAGCACGGAGAGTTTCGACTCTTCCTTGGTCTTAAACGAACCCGGATCTTCCAACACCTCGCCATCCCGATTGCCCAGGATGTTGGTCGAGAACCACCCACTCAACCCCAGCATGCGTGCCTTGAAACCAGGTGCGAGGATGGTTTTCATTAACGTCTGCCCGGTCTTGAAATCCTTGCCGCAGATGGGCGCTTCGTTCTGCCGCGAGAGTTCGAGCATGACTGGCAAATCAACCGTCAAGTTTGGCGCACCATTGGCGAAAGGCACTCCCTCCATCATCGACGCATAGGCATAAACCATCGAAGGCGCAATCATCTCATCATTTTCGCGTAGCGCTTTCTCAAACGACTTCACGGTCTGGTGCGCCTCGCCCGCCTCAATGTAGGACTCGGTCGATCCGCACCACATTGTGATCAGCCGACTGGCGCCGCTGGTTTTCTTGAAATCGCGGATGTCGTCCCGCAACTGCTCGGCGAGATCCATTTTCGACTTGCCCTTTTTCACGTTCGGCCCGTCGATCTTCTTCACGTAATTGTGATCGAACACAGCCGCACGGGGAGTCACGGAAGAAAGAAACGGCTTCAACTGGTCGAGGAGTCTCTGATCCAGCACGCCCGCCTTCGACGCCGCCTCGTACATATTGTCTTCGAAAATATCCCAGCCCGTGAATACCAGGTCATCGAGCCCGGCCAGCGGCACAAACTCCTTGATCTTCGGCGAACGCCCATCGGTACGCTTTCCCAGCCGCACCGTGCCCATCTGCGTCAACGATCCGATCGGCTTCGCCAGCCCTTTGCGAATCGCTTCCACTCCCGCGACAAAGGTTGTCGCTACCGCGCCCATGCCCGGAATCATCACCCCCAGCTTCCCTTTGGCCGGCTCGATGGTGCCATTGTTATTGGAGCTGCTGCGCGCCTTCCCTTCGGATTTCACTTCTATGTGGGGTGTCTTCGATGCCGTCTTTGCAGACTTATTCCGTGTCGCCATAATTTGGCCGCTTCCTCAGTAAGAATCGATAGGGATATGCAAACCTTGTATGTTCTCGTATCCGGCGGGACTTTGGCAAACGCGAGCGGCTAAACGCGCAGAAAACCGCCTCAATGGCATACACGCAGCATCAAGCGGAGACGCAACAGATGTAGAGATGACCGCCTCGACTGTCGAGCGAAGCCCTACCCTAGCGCTCTCATCACAGCCCCCGATCCGATCATGGCAATCATTTTTTTGCGTTGGACTCTAGCGCAACCGTCCTTCATAGTGAAATCACTTCGCAAGCCAGCTGTGCAGCCGGTCGCGCGAAGCTGACGTTTGCATGCCGGCCCTGCTGTCGGTAATTGCAATTCTCCTGACCTCGTTGTTTCGCCACTCAGTCTGAGCGCGCGTCATTCGGTAACCGCCGGTTGTGCGATCTCAGACACGCCAAAAATCACAGGAGATTCCGATGAAATCGATTCGCAAGTTTGCCTACGCCGCTGTTCTAACCTTGAGTGGCCTGAACTTCGCACCCAGCCTGGCTTTTGCGCAGGACGAGGGCGGAACTTTCAAGCTGCCCCAGAAGGTTCACTGGCAGAACGCGGAAGTTCCGGCGGGAGATTATAGGTTCTCGCTCCAATCCATGGGCCCGTCGGGAATGCTGACGTTAATCAAAACTACGGGCAAGCCAGCGTCATTCATGTTGTTCGCTAACGAGACCGAAACTCTCACCAGTTTCAAGCCAGCGCGCCTCGTAATCCAGTACAAGTTCGGTAAGAGTTACGTCAGCGCTATGGACCTTCCCCAGTTTGAAGTCACGTTGCACTTCGCAGCGCCCGCAAACTCAGTGAAGGAAGTGGCGGAAATGCACAATGCTGCTGTAAGCCCCACTCCATAGCCGCCCGACGCTCCGAGAGCAGATCTGCCATCGGTCTGCTCTCGGTTTTTTTGTCGCCAAAAGGATTTCGAGTATTTAGAACCGGAAGGTGCACGGCGTTCAGTCTATCTCAGGCGAGAACTTTCACGACGGACCCGACGTCCGCGAGTTCCCTTTCACTTCGTCACTCAACACAATGGCTTCGGCAATCTCCTTCATGGCCTTGCGCTTTTGCCGGCTTTGCCGTTGCAATGCCAGATATGCTTGTTCCTCGGTAAATCCCAATTCGCGCTGCAGAATTCCCTTGGCTCGCTCCACCACTTTACGAGTCTGCAATTGTTCCGAGAGATTGGAGTTTGCGTCCTCCAGGCGCGCCATCTCGATCTCCGCACCCACCAGAAATCCTACCGTCGAAATCAACCGGATTTCCCGCCGCCGATACACATGATGTTCGCGATGCTGCAGGTTGATTACCCCGACCACGCGCCCGCGGCACATCAGCGGCACCGACAGGAAAGCTTCGTAGCTATCCTCCGGCAGTTCATGAAAAAATTGAAATCGCGGATCGAGCGCCGCCTTTTCTGCAACCGCCACCGGCTCTTTGTGCTCCGCCACCCATCCCGTAATACCCTGCCCAACGCGCAGCTTCAGTCGATCAACAGCATCCGGATGCGGATTCTTTGAGGCGCGCAAAACGAGTTCTTCGCCTTCCAGAACATAAATCAGGCAAGAGTCGCACTTCACTAGGACGGTCGCGAACTCGACCACGCGCGTGAGCACACCATGGAAACCATCGGCCGTCGCCAGTCGATTACCAATCTCGTGCAATAACTCAACATGCAGCTCTTCAAGGGATACTAACGAGTCCATGGTTAAGAGTATGGGTCTTTGCCAGACCTTGTCTAACTCCAAATTTCAATGACTGCGATGAACAATTTTCCGCATGATTTTATCGTCCTTTAATATTATTCGTGTCGCTCGAACATCGACTTCAAGGTTTCGCCTCAATATCCACGGTCTTCACCGGCAAATCCCAGTGCCCATCGAGGATCTCAAATCTCCGCTGCTCTTCGCGCTGAAACGTGTCCTGATCGGGATACATCTGCCTCTGCAGTGCCGCCTCATCGAACGGCTCATTGGCCACGGTCGCATTCTTAAAAACGATGGTCACACGGAAATCCCAGCGCCCATCTTCGGTGGTGTGGTAGCGCGGCTGATCCATCCATACCTTCGCGATCCGCCCCATCTCCATTTCCCTCTTGAGGACAGGATAGTGATTCTTTTTGAAAAGTTTCAGAAACTCGTCCGCATGTCCCCATTTAGCTTTGTAGTAATACTCAACCACGAAAGGCTTGTCCGAGGCGGCGGACGCAGCTTGAGTCTGGGACACGGTGGGCAGAGCGATTGAAAGTAAGGGGAGCAAGGCAAGGGCAAGCGACGTTCGAATCACGGGGACCTCCTGGTGAATGCCAGTCAGTACACTATCAAAAAAGCATTGCAGAGACGTTGCTTGCAGCATCTCGGTCGACGGCATTGCGGGCGATGGCAGCGCGGAGGTGGAGGAGGTGCATTGAAAAAGCGATGAAAGAGCAAATCCTAGAGCCGTTCGAGGACGGAGACCGACCGCGCCCTGATCGCCGTCGACATCGCCGAACTCTCACGCATCTTGGCCGACGACTACGCCCAGTATGACGAATCAGGAAGGGGCTTGAGCAGACAAAAGTGCTCAACAATCTCAGTTCCAGCACGATCGGCTGCATTGCCATGCGTTCCACCGGTCGTCGCATCCGATTACTGGGAGAAGGCCTGGCGATCGTCCCCGGCCCGGAAGAAGATGAAATCGAGCAAGGCGGAGCGCTCTCTGATCCCTTATGTCTACGTGGGTATCGCGCTGAGACGCGACGGCAAGTGGCAGATCATGGCCGCACAGCTGGCGAAGCCTGTTGAAGCTCCAGCAGAGAGGTAGGAAACTCCAGCTTACTTCGCGAATGCTTCCTTGTTTACCACGTAAGGCATTCTTGGAATCTCGCCGCAGTAGTTTGCCTCGAGCACGTCAATTAAGCCCTGAACGCAGCGCCCCGCCATGCCTTTATCGGGATCGGCGGAGAGGCGTGTGATGCGCGCGGCGCTGGCAAAGTGTGGAAACAAGCGGCATCGATCGGCAATGGCGGGATCACGCAGAGGAGAATCGGGGGGCAGCGGTTCTTCTTCGTAAACGTCAAGGGCAGCGCCAGCGATCCAATTCTCGCGCAGAGCGCGCACCAGAGCAACCTCGTCCACGACCGGGCCGCGCGAGTCATTCACCAGGAAGGCGGTCGGCTTCATTAGCTTCAAGGTTTTCTCGTTGAAGAGATGGTAGGTGGGCGTTGCGCTTTCGCCCGGACGCAATAACGGCACGTGCACGCTAACGAAGTCGGCCTGGCGCAAAGCCTCTTCAAACGTCACGTATTTGATCCAGTTCTTTTCTTTCGAGATGCCGCGGGCGTGGCGCAAGTCCATGTTTTCCTGAATAGCAGCAATGTAATTCTGATTCTCATACGCCGGGTCGTAGCACAGCATGTTCATGTCGAAGCCGGCGCACTTCTTGATCATGGCCAACCCGATTCGACCGGTGCCGATGATCGCGATAGTCTTGCCCGTGACTTCATCGCCTAGAAACGGCAAGTAGGGATGCCAGTATCCCCACTGGTTGTCCCGCGTGAGGTGTTCGGCGGACCACATCTTGCGTGCCAGCATGCCCAGCATGAAGAATGCGAACTCCGCGGTGGCCTCAGTCAGTACGTCCGCGGTGTGAGTGAAAGGAATTTTGTAGCGGTTGGCGTCGGCGCGATTGATGTTGTCAACACCGACGGCCAGCTGTGCCACAACTTTCAGACTACTTTTTCCAGCTTCGAAAACCTCGGCGTCGATGGGATCGCGAAGCGTGGTGATGAGCCCATCGATCCCGGACCTCACCTTGTCGATGATCAGACCTTTGGGTGGCGCCTCTGGTTGGGGATAGACCTCGACTTCGTACTCGCGCTGGCGCAGTAGGTCAATGGCGTTGCCGATATCGCAAGTGGCAAAAACACGAAATTTCTTACTCATGCATTTCCTAGTGTAAATAGGTTGGGCAAACCGTTGAATGAAATTGCAAAGTGCTTTATTCGAACTTCCAACGCGTGGACTTTCCCACGAAGTGCTTTTCCCACAGACCAAACGCCAAGCGTGGACGCACTGCAAAAACCGGCTCTTTCATCGACAGAATGTCCTGCTCCATTCCCTTCATGTCGAACTTGTACTTGCGCTCGTAGGTGGGGAGGAACTTTCGGCGCGCTCGGACCTCGGCAATCTCCGCCGTGCCTTCGACGATGACCGCTTCGTTCGCGTGCTCTGTGCATACGATGCAGTTGGCATTCGCTGCCAGGTTGCGCGCCTTGCGCGATTTGCTTCCTGTGCTGAACAGGAAGCGCCCATCCTGCCACAGGCCCCACACCACCATGGTGTGCGGTGAGCCGTCGGGCTTGACGGTGGTGATCCAGTAGTTATGCGATCTCTTCAGGCGCTGCTCGGCCCAAGTCCAGGGCATTAGGCCTTTGGCGCCCGCGGGCAGGCCGTAGCCGGGCATGTGCGGACGACTGGGTTGAGGCTTGGCCGATCTGGCTGGCATGAGGCGGTTCCGATTTGCTCGCAACCTCAGAGATTCTTCCGGGTCCATTGATCGATGCGATCTAACGCCTGCTGCAGGTTCTCGAGCGAGTTCGCCACGCTGAAGCGCAAGTAGCCTTCGCCAAATTCGCCAAATGCGGTGCCGGAAAGTGCCGCGACTCCGGCTTGTTCCAGAAGAGCATCGGCCAGCGGCTTCGATTTCCATCCCGTTTCCGCGATGTTCGGAAACACGTAGAAGGCGCCCTTGGGCATGCGGCAGGAAAAGCCCTTGATCTTATTTAGTCCGGTGACGAACACGTCGCGCCTCCGCTTGAACTCGCCGCACATGTGATCGACCGAACTTTGGTCTCCGGTCAGCGCCTCGATGCCGGCCATTTGCGTGAAGCTGGCGGTGCAGGAATTGGAGTTCGTCATCAAGCGGGTGATTTGTGCCGCCAGGTCGGGGCGCATTACGCCATAGCCCATTCGCCATCCCGTCATGGCATAACTTTTCGAGAAACCATCCAGCAAGATGGTGCGCTCCTGCATGCCGGGCACGGACATGATGGAGAAATGCTCGCCCTCAAACAACAGTCGGCTGTAGATCTCGTCCGAGAGCACGAGAATATTGCGGTCGCCGATAAGTTTGGCAACTTGCTCAACCTCTCTGCGCTGCATGACGCCGCCCGTGGGATTATGCGGCGAATTGAGAATGATCAGTCTCGTGCTATCGGTAATGAGCGGCGCCAGTTCGTTCACGTCGAGGGAGAAATCGTAGCCCTCCCGCAATTGAATGGGGACGGCCTTGCCGCCGACATAGTGAATCATCGACTCATAAATGGGAAAGCCCGGATTGGGGTAAATGACCTCATCACCTTCATCAATTAGCGCCAGCATCGTGAAGAAAATAATAGGCTTACCACCCGGTACAACAACCACCTCGTCGGGTGTGACTTCCACTCCGCGAGTTCGGCTCACGTAGTTGGCAATGCTCTGGCGCAGTTCGGGCAGGCCCGCCGATGGGCCATAGTGAGTCCAACCTTTGTGCAACGCGTCCACAGCGGCTTCAACCACGTTGGCGGGAGTATCGAAATCCGGTTCGCCGATTTCGAGGTGGATGATGCTCTTACCCTGGCGCTCCAGCGCCCGCGCTTTGTTCAAGACTTCGAACGCGGTTTCGGTGCCCAGCCGGGACATGCGGCGGGCGAGTTGCAATTCGTGCTGCATGGTTTGTGCCATGAGGAGTGCAGCTCCTTGGTAGGGCCAAACCGTATATTATACGCTGCCATTGAGTGTCGCCTTTGAGACGCTTAACCATAGGCGACCAGCAACGCGGATGCGCGAATAAGGATTTGTGAAACTATTCCGAGACGCTGTGCTCTTCGTTCTGCGAACGCAGCACACGGTCGACGGAATATGGAGCTCGATGGCGGGGCTCGTGATAGTGACGGACTTGCATCTCGCCGAGCAAACCGATGGCCAGCAGGTTCAGGCCGCCGAGCAGCAGGCCCATTGCGGCCATCATCAGCGGACCATGTGCACCCATGACAGGAACGTGGCGGAGAAACTTCTCTGCTCCCAGCCACGCCACAATAGCGCTGCCGCTGAACATGCTGAGCAAGCCGAGCGTCCCAAAAAAGTGCAGCGGGCGGGAAAGGTAGCGGAGCAGAAAGCGAATGGTAATGAGATCAAAGAATACGCGGAAGGTGCGCGAAATGCCGTAGTGCGAAGCGCCGCGCTCACGGTTTACATTGCGGATCGGCACTTCACAAATCGACGCACCGTACCACGACGCCAGCGCCGGGATGAAGCGGTGCAGCTCCCCATAGAGCGGAACCTGCTCAAGAATCTCACGGCGATAGGCCTTGAAGGTGGTGCCGAAGTCGTGAATATCGACGCCGCTTAGCTTGGCCATCAGCCAGTTCGCCATGCGCGAGGGGAAGCGGCGCATCCAGAAATTATCTACGCGCACTTTGCGCCAGCCGCTAACAATATCGTACCCGGCGGCAATCTTCTCCAGAAAAATCGGAATGTCGGCAGGATCGTGTTGCAAATCGCCGTCCATGGCGATGATGTATTCGCCGCGCGCGTGATCGAAACCCGCGGCGAGTCCAGCAGTCTGGCCGAAATTACGACGCAGTTTCACCACGGTGACGCGGCTATCCACGGCCGCAATCTCGCGCAACATAGCGAATGTGTGGTCGTTTGACCCGTCGTCTACCAGCACGATTTCAAACGTCTCGCCCGCGGTCTCCATGACAGCTTTCAGGCGGTCGTAGAGATCGGTGACATTCTCTTGCTCATTGTGCAGCGGGACAACGATGGAGTATTTCGGCACAGTCCTTCAATTATAGCGTGAACTTCCGCCGATCAACTATCGATTCCTCCCAAAAAATGACTATAAGGGGAGCCGGAGATTCCAAAAGGTCTCTGGCGGCCCTTGCAGCGGAAAAGGCGTCCGAGCACCTCCGTGCGGACCACCCCCTTACTCCTTTAGTTTTAGCCGGGCCTTGTTTTCCTCCATAAACTGCTTCAAGTCCTCCGCTGCTCCGAGAAGGCGGTTCCATTGCTCGTAATACAAAGTGACTGGGAAGCGTCCCAAACCGTAGACGCTGACTCCACCTTTTTCGCCCACTTTGAAAATCAGATCTCCGCTGCGCTTCTTGGTCTCCACTTCCTTTTCCAACTGTGACAATCGGGCTTTGAGTTCTTCATAGGTCGGTTCTGTCATGCGTTTCCTCGATGATGAGTTTCTGTCATACCTATAGTAACTTGCTCGTTCCCCGCCTCGTGCAACCCCAACAACCGAAACCTGAATCTAGCCCAATAGGGGAAGTTTTGTAGCTTGTAAAGCTATGTAAAGCCGACCCGCGCCGGCAAGTAGCATCCACACTGTTAGAATAGCGGAACCGCGACTGCATTGCAGTGACCCATTTTCAGGAGAAATAATTGTTCATTCAGCCTACGGCAAGGTTTTTTGTGTTTCTATTGCTCGCCAGCTCTGTTCGGATTATTGCTTCTGCGCAGCAAGCTCAACCACCGGATGACCAGAAGCCGCAAGCGCAAAGCACCCCTGCGCAGACGACTGAGAAGCCAAAGGATACTGAACCCAAGGTTCTGGGGACTCCCGTTCCGGCCAACACCGATAAGAATCCGCAGGACAAGGATGCGGGAACGTCGAACGACCGGCTCTTCTTCACGCTGCCCAATTTCCTGACCCTGGAGAACTCCGGCCAGGTGCCACCACTCACCACCAAACAAAAGTACAAAGTGGTGGCGCGGAGTTCATTCGATTACGTGCTCTATCCATGGTATGGCTTCCTATCGGCCATCAGTCAGGCAGAAAACAGTGAAGCTGGTTACGGGCAAGGTTGGGAGGGCTACGGCAAGCGCTTCGCCTCGGCATTTGCTGATGGAACCATCGAAAACTTCCTCACCGCGGCGGTGTTCCCGTCGGTGCTGCATCAGGATCCCCGCTTTTTTCAATCCGGCAAAGGTGGAATCAGCCGACGGACTGAATATGCGGTCAGCCGGATCTTCGTCACCCGGACCGATTCCGGCACTTCTCAGTTCAACTACTCTGAAGTCGTAGGCAGCGCCTTGTCGGCTGCAATTTCCACTAACAGCTATCATCCCCGGGCATTTATCACCACTCGTTTCGACCCGACGACGGGCATGCTGACCTATATTCATAACGCGTCCGATCGTACTTTGCCGAATACTCTCAGCGTCTGGGGAACCCAGGTGGGATACGACACCATCACCATCGTAGTCAAGGAATTCTGGCCCGATATCCATCGCAAGTTGACGCACAAGAAGGCTGATGCGGCCCCGCCCGGTAATTAGCGAGGTCTCGCTACAGCTATGCTCGCAAGCGAGCCGTTGGCCAGGGTCATTTGATCCCCTGCAGCTTATTGCCATTAGCAGATATGGCCGGTTATCGGCATCGTCTAAGCCATTGAAGTTGGCTATGTCTCACGCAACTTCCTGACTTCGGCTTCGTTCACAACGCTGCGACGCGACGACCACGACGTCATACCGATTCTCGATCCGCCCCTTGCCTCGTGCTTTGCTGCTGGGGCAAGCGAGTCGCCGGGGGATCCAGATTGCCGAATTGCCGACTGGCAAGCCGGGGTGGGTAACCCAGCTAACAGATTGACCAGCGACAATCCGAGGAGTACTGTTTCTGACAATTTCGGCAATGTGTCGCCGATTAGCCTGCGTTTCGGGAGGTGTGATAGTCGTGTTTTGTTCCGGTCGCGGAAATAGTGTGTCAGCGGGCGAAAGGTTCTGCGCAGTCCGCGGGAAAGAAGGTGCTGCCGCCTTGACGCCAGCACCCGCGTTTGGACCACCCGCTGAGGGCACGATTTCCCCGCGCAGCCTAACGAATGGCTCGACCTGCAGTAAGCAGCAATGACCTACAGCGGAGGAATGGAATGTTTTGCACGCAATGCGGGGCTCAAAACGCCGACAGCGCAACCGTTTGCCTACAATGTGGACGAACTTTACAGACGGCTCCCTCGCTCCCGGTGCAAGCTCCTGGAATAATTCCAGCGCCGACCGTGTACGTGCCGAATTATCTCGTGTTCGCGATTCTTAGCACTGTCCTCTGTTGTCTACCCGCGGGCATTCCGGCCATCGTCTACGCCGCGCAAGTCAACGGCAAGTTGCAGGTTGGGGATATCGCGGGAGCGCAGATCGCTTCCCAGAACGCGAAAATGTGGTGCTGGATTTCGTTTGGCCTCGGCCTGGCCTTCTGCTTTATCTATGGGATCATAGTGGCCGCGGGAATCATGCGTCACATGAACCGTTAGCACCAAATGACTTCATTGATGCCATCCTCGCGAAAAAATCGACTATTGGCCGGAATCTGCGCCGCTACCGGGGCAGCAATCCTGATGCTGGATTTTTTTGATCCAGCCACATCCGGCCTGTTCCCGCCCTGCCCTCTCCGGTATCTGACCGGGTGGTACTGTCCCGGCTGCGGTTCCTTGCGAGCGCTACATCAGTTGCTGCATGGAAATTTAGCTGCGGCCTGGGCGCTAAATCCGCTGACCGTTATCTTGTTGCCGTTCTTGGCGTATGGAATTGCTTCTTATGCGGTCTGCGAAATTCGCGGGAGACATTTACCCAGGCTCTTCTTGCCGGCGGTTTCGATCCGCGCGCTCTGTGCTGTGATCATTCTGTTTGGTATCGCGAGGAATATTCCGTTCCATCCTTTTGACTTGCTGGCGCCAGCGACGGTAATCCAGCACTAAGAAAACGGGATCCGGGCGGGAAAATCGAGGGCGAGAAGGCTGGCGACAACGTTAATCCTTGCGGCAATCTTCGCAAATGCCGTAAATCTGAAAAGTATGGCGCGTCGTAGAGTAATTGTGACGGCGTCCGATTTCCTGTTCTAACTGCTGCACTTCGCGGGAAAAAAATTCCACCGAACTGCCACATTCGGTGCAGACCATGTGGTGATGGCTGCGCCGGTTGTACTGGTGCTCGTAGCGCGCGATGCCGTCGTGGAAGGCGACTTCACTGGCCAGCCCGCACTCGGACAGCAGTTTGAGGGTACGATAAACCGTGGTGTACCCGATGCCAGCGTCTTTTTTCTGCACCAGACGGTGCAGTTCATCGGTGGAGAGGTGGTCACGGGTTTCCAAGAATGAGCGCAGGATCGTGTCGCGTTGCGCCGTCTGCTTCAGACCAACCCGCTTGAGATGCCGGTGGAGAATTTCCTGGGCCTCCCGAACCATCTCCCGCGAGATGGACGGCTGGTCATCGATGCGCTTCTGCAGCATGAAGGGTCAGGATAGCATCGCCGATCTTGAAAATGAAATTCATTTTCATGAGCGCCGTCCAATAACAGGCTTGTCACTCTATTTGTGCCACATGCCTGTCTCACCCTAGAATCAACTTGCTCATGAGCACCTTCACTGCAACTGACGTCCCGGCCTCACGGCGCTCGATCGTGCTACGCATTTCTTCCTGGATGATCTTCATCCTGATTCTGTTGATCGTTGGCGTGGTCGCCTACGCCTATATCGTCGCCCACGCGGCGCTGCCCCAGCTTGACGGAAACCTTTCCGTAAGAGGTTTGTCGGCGCCGGTGAAGGTTACGCGGGACGGGCATGGAGTTCCGTCAATCGAAGCCGCCAGTTTGGAAGATTTATTTCTCGCCCAAGGCTACGTTACCGCGCAGGACCGGCTCTGGCAGATGGACGTCATGCGACGCTTCGGAGCCGGCGAACTATGTGAGATTCTGGGCGAAGATGCGCTCAAGATCGATCGTGAGCACCGCATCCTCGGACTGCGCGCGGCGGCGAAGAAATCCCTTAGCACAGCGAGCCCTCGCGATCGCTCTTACTTTGACGCCTACGCGCGCGGCGTCAACGCATTCATAGAAGACCACAGGAAAAGTCTTCCTATCGAGTTCCACATTTTGAAGTATCAGCCGAAGCCCTGGCAAGCAGAGGATTCCATTGTTATCGCGAATCAGATGGTAAAAGACCTCAACTTCTACACCTTCGGGGATTCGCTCGCACGGGAGAAAATCCTGGCCAAGCTGGGGCCCGAGTTGACTGCAGATCTATACGTGAACCGGTCTTGGCACGATCGTCCTCCGACGGTGATGCGCGAAGACCTCAGCGATCAGCAAAATCAGAGCGACGCCGGCGAGAGAGATGACAAGGATCAGGATCAGGATAAGGATGATGACGATTTCGATGACGATTCCGGACCGGACAATGCGGTGACGCGGCAGGCC
>DATNKA010000989.1:0-5478 GCA_035603655.1 Candidatus Acidiferrales bacterium
CATGGAAAGATCGTTAAATGGTACGGAACCCTCACCGACATTGAAGATCGGAAACGCGCCGATCAAGAGCGCGAGAAATTGCGTGCGCTGGAGGCAGGTCTTGCCCACATGAACCGTGTGAGCATGTTGGGCGAGATGGCCGCGTCTCTGGCGCACGAAATCAAACAGCCGATCGCTGCCGCGATCAACAGCGCCAACAGCTGCATCGAATGGCTTGGGCACCAACCGCCCAACCTGGATCGGGCGCGGGCGGCAGCAACCCGAATCGACAAATATGGGAATCGCGCGGCCGAGATCATCGACCGGATACGTGCGTTCTACAAGAAGTCTCCGCCGCAACGCGAGTTGGTCGACGTGAACAGAATCATCCCCGAAATTCTTACACTGCTGTGTGGCGAGGCCACGCGATCATCAGTGGCCATGCGTATGGAACTTGCCGCGGAACTGCCCCGTAGTCATGGCGGACCGCGTGCAACTGCAGGAGGGGTTCATGAACCTGATGCTCAATGCCATCGAAGCCATGCAGGACTCGGGCGGAGAACTCACGCTGAAATCACAACTGGAACAAGACGGGCAACTATTGTTCTCGGTCAGCGATACAGGCCCCGGACTACCAGCTGGGAATGTTGACCAGATCTTTTCTGCCTTCTTTACCACCAAGTCGAAAGGCAGCGGGATGGGGCTGGCCATCAGCCGTTCCATTGTGGAGGCGCACGGCGGGCGGTTGTGGGCGACCGCCAACAACGGACATGGCGCAGCTTTTCATTTCACGTTGCCCACCCATGTGGCGGAGTCAGCATTGGTCATCTAAACATGTTTTTCGGATTTTGATCATGAGACCGGACACGACATATCTTTCGGCGTTTCCTTATTCGCTGTCACTAGTGCAGTGTTGCTCATCGGAATAAGATTCAATCCCATGGCTCACGAGACTCGACGCACCATCAGGAAGCAGGAATCGGTCGATTTGCCGACCCGAATCGAAACGAGACGGCATGGTTGGTCCACGCCCTGCCGGACGGTGACGGTCAATGCATGGAGGCAGGCATTCCTCCTAGTCGCATTTCTGGTGCTGGGGGGTTGTGGCCGGTCGCCAAACGCATCAACGCCAAGCATCGCGATCACAAGAATTCCATCTGCCGACGAAAACAAGTACGACACAGTTGCTGCCATCAAGGGCACCGCGGTCGGTGTCCGTCCGGACCAGCAGATCGTGGTCTATAGCAGAAGCGAGGAGTTGTGGTGGGTGCAGCCCGTCGCAGACCGCCCGTTCACCCAAATCCAGAACGGTTCACGTTGGCAGAGCCAGGTCCACCTCGGTACTGAGTACGCCGCATTGCTCGTCGAGCCTGGTTATCACCCGCCGGAGACGGCGGAATCGTTGCCGTCAAAAGGAGACGGTGTCGACGCAATCGCGGTCGTACAGGACAAGCGTGGAACGTCAAGTTCGACACAACCAAAAGTGCTGCATTTCAGCGGTTATGACTGGACCGTACGGACAGCTGCCAGTAATCGCGCCGGCACAAGAAATTCATTTGATCCGGCGAACGCGTGGACGGACGAACGCGGCGCATTGCATTTGCGCATCGCCAGACGCAAGGACAAGTGGACGTGTGCCGAGGTTAAGCTCACCCGCAGCCTCGGATACGGAACTTACACCTTCGTGGTGCGCGATACCTCGCAATTGGAGCCCTCCGCCGTTCTAACGCTGCTCACGTGGGATGGGATCGGCGGTGAACCGAATCACCGTGAGCTTGACGTCGAAATCAGCCGCTGGGGCTACCTCGAGAACGAGAATGCACATTATGTCGTCCAGCCCTACTTCATTCCCGCAAATATGGTTCGATTTCGAGTGCCAGGCGAAGTGCTCATGCACTCTTTCCAGTGGAAGTCCCGTCGTGTGACATTCTCGACTGTGGCCGGATCGTCGGCGCGCGTGATCCAACAACATACTTTTACCTCGGGAGTGCCAGCTGCGGGTGGGGACGCGGTCCGTATGAATCTGTATGTCTTCAATAAAGGTCAGGTCCCCCTAAAAAATGAAATGGAAGTCGTGATTGAGAAATTCGAGTTCTTCCCGTAATGCTCAATGTAGCGGCACATCGATTGGTTACGTTGGCTGTGATGGCATGCCTCGTCAGTGAAGCGCATGCCCTAGACCCACATCGCAACTTCCCTCAGTATGTCCGGGAGAAATGGAGCGCTGCGAATGGTCTGCCGGGCGGCGCGGTTCATGCTATCGCGCAAAGCCCGGATGGCTATCTTTGGATCGGCACCGACAAAGGCCTCGTACGTTTTGACGGATTCACCTTCCTGCCCGTGCCACCGAAGTCGCTTTTGCCTCAAAACGACCCGATTCTGGGATTAACTACTGATGCCGAGGGCGATCTGTGGGTGCGCATGCAAACTGCAGGAATCCTTCGTTATAACCGTGGGAAGTTTGAGAATCTCGCATCCGGACCCAATGCCACCGTCACTCAGGTGACAGCGATTGCACGGGAAAGTGTCGCCGGAATGCTGCTCTCGGACCTGATCAGCGGGACCCTCCGGCTGCGCAGGGGAAAGCTGGATCTGGTAGCTCCGGCAACAATCCTGCCGGGAGCGGCTGTGACGTCGTCGATGGCAGAAACTGCAGGTGGCAACATCTGGCTGGGAACACTGGGAGCTGGCCTTTTCTATCTGGAGAACGGACGCGTCACGCGGGTTACTCAAGGACTCACGGAGACGAAGATTAATTGCCTATTGCTGGTTGGCGAGCAGGAATTGTGGGTGGGCACCGATCACGGACTGTTTCGATGGAGTGGTACGGGATTTCGGCGTACTGAATTGGGGCCTTCGCTCCGTGACCAGCAAGTGCTGACTATTCTTCGCGATCGCGATGCGAACATCTGGGTGGGTACTACGCGAGGTCTTTTGCGAGTCAATGCGAGCGGTACTTCCCTTGCCGAGGAAGAAGGCATGCAGAGAGCCGGTGCTGTCAACGCGCTGTTTGAGGATCGCGAAGGAAATCTGTGGGTTGGGGGTGCCACGGGATTAGAGCGCATCCGAGACAGCGCATTCATTACTTACTCCACGGATAAGGGACCTTCCCCGTACGCGAGTGGTCCCGTTTACGTTGACGGGGAAGATCGCACATGGTTCGCTCCCGAAAAGGGTGGACTGTACTGGATCAAAAATGGCCACATTCACGCTGTCAAGCCGGCGCTGCTGGGGAAAGATGTGATCTATTCCATTGCCGGACGCGATCACGAAATCTGGATCGGACGCCGACAAGGAGGCTTAACCCATCTGCGGTACAGCAGCGGACCCATCACAACAGAAACCTACGGCCAGGCGAATGGGCTGGAGCAAAACAGTGTGTACGCCACTTACCAGGGTCGCGACGGAGCAGTTTGGGCGGGTACCCTGACCGGCGGCGTCAGCAGACTAAAAGACGGAAAATTCACTATCTACACAACCACAAACGGACTGGCCTCGAACACGGTCTCATCAATCCTCGAAGGTCACGATGGAACGATCTGGTTTGGGACTCCAAACGGCCTTAGCGCGTTGGCAAATGGGAAATGGAGGACCTATTCGCTCCAAGACGGACTGCCATCCGACAACGTAAATTGTCTCTTTGAAGATTCAGCCGGTGCATTGTGGATTGGAACCTCAGCGGGTCTTGCGTACTTCCAAATGGGGCAAATGCACACTCTTCAGGAAGTCCCGGAGTCACTGCGCGAACAAATAGTCGGAATGGCGGAGGACAAAAGCAGAAGGTTTTGGATCGCGACCTCAAATCATGTCTTGCGCGTTCCGCACGACAAACTGCAAAGCGGTGTTGTGACGGCTGTCGATGCTCGCGAATATGGGCAGGCCGATGGTCTCGAGAGCACTGAAGGAGTGAATCGGAGCCAATCGGTAGTCTCAGACTCAGCGGGCAGGATCTGGTTTTCACTCAGCGGCGGCTTGTCGGTTGTTGATCCATCCCAGCTCACTGACAATTCAGTTCGCGCGCTGCCTCACATCGAGGCGATCACAGCCGATAACAACACCGCAAACCTCGACGCCTCCGTTCGAATTCCTCCATCTCCCAGGCGAATCACGTTTGAGTACACGGGGCTGAGCCTCGCGGTGCCCGGGCGGATTCGCTTTCGATATTTTCTCGAAGGTTTCGACAGTAGCTGGAGCCAGCCGGTTGCAGCGCGAGAAGCCGTTTACACGAACCTTGAACCCGGCTCCTATCGATTCCGGCTTGTCGCCAGCAACAGCGAGGGACTGTGGAACGGGCCAGAAACTGCGATCGCTTTGAACGTCGCCCCGGCCTACTATCAAACTTACTGGTTCCGTTTGTCGTGCATCGCCGTCTTTATTGCCCTCCTCTGGGCACTTCATCGATGGCGCATTTATCATCTCAGGGGTCAGGAAAAGCGTCTGCGGGACGTTGTGGAGACGATTCCGGCGATGACTTTCACTACTTTGGCTGACGGCTCTTTTACATTTGTGAATAAGCGCTGGACCGAATACACGGGGCTTTCTGTCGAGGAAACCTCAGGCATAGGTTGGCAGCGTGCGCTCCACCGCGAAGATCTAGCGCGCCATTCCGGAAAGTGGCGCATCTCGGTTGCGACCGGACAGCTTTTCGAAGACGAGGCCAGGTTTCGTACCGCCGCTGATGGGGAATATCGCTGGTTTCTAGTGCGTGGTGTCCCACTTCGGGACCCGCATGGAAAGATTGCTCAATGGTACGGAACCCTCACGGACATTGAAGAGCGCAAACGTGCAGAGCAAGAGCGCGAGAAATTGCGCCAACTGGAGGACGATCTTTCCCACATCAATCGCGTGAGCATGTTGGGCGAGATGGCCGCCTCTTTGGCGCACGAAATCAAACAGCCGATCGCCGCCGCAATGACCAGTGCCAACAGCTGCATCGAATGGCTGGCACACGAGCCTCCCAATCTTGACCGGGCCCGTGCGGCAGCAGCCAAAATCGATAAATATGGGAATCGTGCGGCTGAGATCATCGACCATATCCGGTCGCTGTATAGGAAGTCTCCTCCACAAAGCGAACTGATCGACGTGAATGAAATCGTCCACGAAATATTCACATTGCTGCAGGGTGAGGCTATCCGATACTCCATTGCCATGCGATCCGAACTTGCTGACGAACTGCCCCACGTCGAGGCAGACCGCGTGCAACTGCAGCAGGTCTTCATGAACCTCATGCTCAATTCCATCGAAGCCATGCGGGACGAGGGCGGAGAGCTTACGGTGAAGTCGCAGCGGCAGGATGGTCAACTTTTGTTCTCGGTCAGAGATACGGGCCCAGGACTACCAGTTGGGAACGTTGACCAGATCTTTTCCGCCTTCTTCACCACCAAGCCGCAAGGCAGCGGGATGGGTTTGGCCATCAGTCGTACGATTGTGGAGTCGCACGGTGGCCGGTTGTGGGCAACCGACAACGATGGACGAGGGGCGAACTTTTATTTCACCTTA
>DATNKA010000990.1:0-4987 GCA_035603655.1 Candidatus Acidiferrales bacterium
TGACAGTAAGTACAGATCAGCGGAAAACATGATGCACGAAATCTTCTGCAGCAGTCCTGTGGGCAACGGGACGATCATTCTGCACGGCGATGCAGGACCGCTCGGAACGCGCCAGGTGGACTTGGCATTGAATGTGGAAAACGTACCCACGAATGCTCTGGCGCAACTGGCACGACGCGCCAAGAAAAATCTGCCGGCGGATCTTGCAGCCACTGGAAGTGTGCAGGGTAATTTCAGACTCAAAGAACAGAAGGGCGCGACACGCGGCCCGGAGTTTCAGGGGCGCGGCGAAATTGCGAATCTTCGGCTGCGGTCGGCGAGCAGCAAAGAGGAACTGGCTCCGGGCAGCGTGCCATTCGTGCTGACCTCAGACGGCAGCGACCATGATCCATGGCGGACTACGGCGCTTCGACAGAGACAGCTTGGTGCTGCGGCACTTCCATTTCCGGGTGAACTGCATATTGAGTTCGGACCTTTCCCGGTTGCGTTGGGACGGCCCGTGTCCGCGCAGGCGAGAGCATGGGTGGGCCGGTCCGGTTACGGAATCGCCGTGCGAGGCGATGGCGAAGTGTCACATACGCTGCGGATGGCGAGTTTATTTGGACTACAAGCGATGAAGGCCAACATCGAGGGCGTGGCGGGTCTGGATCTGCGGATTGGCGGATCGTGGGCGGAAAATGCGCCGCTCTCTCCCGCGGGCTTTTCCTTGCCGAAAGTGACCGGCAGGGTGCAGCTGCGCAACGTCCGTGCAACTGTGCGGGGGACGAATGATCCGATCGAAATTTCTTCCGCCGAGTTGAAGCTTTTACCCGACGAGGCACGGGTAGAAAAGTTGCTGGCGCGGGCCGCCGATGCAGACTGGACCGGCTCAATGATTGTGCCGCGCAGTTGTGGAATGCCGGGAGCGTGCCCCGTCTACTTCAATTTGAATACCGACGACCTTGGACTGATCAGTCTTTACGCATGGCTGAGTCCGCAACCGAGCGAACGCCGTTGGTATCAGCTGCTGACCTCTGCCCAGCCTGGGGCTGCGTCGTTTCTGGGAAACTTGCGGGCGTCGGGAAAAGTGAATGCGCGTCGCTTGCGGATTGACAATGTGGTTGCGGAGCGAGTTTCCGCTTCCGTGGAGTTGGAACGAGGGAAGGTGAAGGTTTCTAGTCTGCGCGCGGACTTGCTGGGGGGAAAGCATCGCGGCGATTGGCAGGCGGATTTCACCGCGTCAACCCCCGTCTACGGAGGCTCGGGAACGCTAACCGCGGTTTCGCTGGAACAAATGGCCGAGGCGATGCACGATCCGTGGATTTCCGGAACCGGTGGGGCGACGTATCAGTTCAAAGGATCGGGTACTACTTTCGATGCATTCTGGCAATCGCTCGATGCCGGTCTTGGTTTCGACCTGCGGGATGGAGTGCTGCCGCATATTTCGCTGACGAGCGATGCAGGACCGCTGCAGTTCACGCACTGGCAGGGGCTTGCCCGGTTGCATGATGGGAAAATTGAAGTCGAGAGGGCTGCTCTACTTTCTCCGGGCGTAGATTATGAGATCAACGGCACGGCGTCGGATGGACAAGCGCTGGACTTCAGACTGACTGCCGTCTCGGATGTGAAGGCGACACGCGCAGGCGCGCTTATCTACAGCATTACGGGCACCATGGCGGAACCGCGCGTGGTGCTGACTCCAACACCCGAAACGCAAGCGCAACTGAAGCCTTGAGCGCTGGCGGGCGCGTCCGCCTTGGCCAATGAAGCTGCCGCGATCTGTCGGATTTCACATTCTTCTCTGAATCACGGAATGTATCCCGCGCCACGCAGAACTTTTCCCGGTAGAGCGCCAGTTATCTTTGCTTCGTCGACCACGGGCACGCCGTTCACCAGCACATATTCCATTCCCTCGGAAAGCTGATTTGGATTATCGAAGGTGGCGAGATCGCGCACGGTTGTGGGATCGAAGATGACCACGTCGGCCCACATCCCCGCCTTGAGCACACCGCGATCAATAAGGCGCAGACGCTGAGCGGGCAAGGCGGAGAATTTGCGTATGGCGTCTTCCAGGGTGAGAGCTTTCTCTTCGCGGACATATTTTCGCAGAATGCGCGGGAAGGTTCCGTAGGCGCGCGGGTGAGGATGCTCCTGGCCTAGAATGCCCTCTGGCGAGGCTCCCGATGAGTCGTTGTCGATGGCGACCCAGGGCTGTTGCAGCGCGAGTGTGACATCGGGTTGAGACATTCCGAAGACGGCAACTCCTGCGTTGGGATCTTCGCTAAGAAAATCGAAGAGGGCATCCATCGGATCTTTATTCCAAAGTTTCGCGATCTCGGAAAGACGTTTGCCTTCCAGCGGAAGCATCTTGGGATTCTGCACGACTCCGATCATGACGGCTTCAGGGCTGGGGATTTCCTGCCATTCGTTGTCCCAATCCTTGGAGGGCGTAAGCAGGTCTCTGCGGATGCGCTCGCGGGTCGCGGGATCTTTGAGGCGCTCTACGAGTTTTGCCGTTCCCCCATCGTGCGCCCACGGCGGAATGAATGCGGAGAAATCGTTGAACCATGCGGTGTAGGCGTATGTGTCAGCGGCGACGTCGCAGCCGGCGGCCCGGGCCCCGTTGATTTTGGCGACCACCTCCGGCATGCGTCCCCAGTTATTTTTCCCGGCAACTTTGAGGTGCCAAATTTCCACCGGGACATGAGCTTCACGTCCGATGCGCAGTGCCTCGTCGATGGCTTCGAGGACCGAGTCGCTTTCGTTGCGCATATGGGTGGAATAGATCCCGCCGAATTTGCCGGCCTCAGCCGCAAGCGCGATTAATTCCTCCGTCGTCGCGTACGGCGCAGGAGCGTATTCCAGAGCGGTGGAGACGCCAACCGTGCCGTCCTTCATCGCGTCCCGCACGAGTGTTTTCATCTGCTCGAGTTGATCTGGAGTGGGTTGTTTGTTGTCGTCCCCGAGAACCAGGCGGCGGACTTGCGTGGCGCCAACGTAACTGGCAAGGTTGATGCCCATGCCCTGTTTTTCGATACGCGCGAAATATTGGCGGAAGGTGCGCCAGTCGGGAGTGATGTGATAGTGCTGGTAACCGGGGCGATCGGACTGAATGATAGCGTCGTTAAGCGGCGCCACAGTGCCGCCTTCGCCGGTAATTTCTGTCGTGATGCCCTGATATATTTTCGAAGGAAGCCGGGGATCGACGAGAATGGTGAGCTCTGATTGCCCGAGCATATCGATGAAACCGGGAGCAACGACTTTACCGGCGGCGTCGATCGTGCGCTTGCGGGAAGCCAAAGCGAGGTTGCCGATGGCGGCGATTTTTCCATCGCGAATGCCAAGGTCGCCGGAGTACCAGGGAGAGCCCGTACCGTCGATGATATGGCCGTTGGTGATGACCAGATCGAAGCTGATATTTGCTTGAGCTGGCAAACGGATAGCGGCGAATGTGAGCGAGACAACAAGCAAGCGGGTCAGTCTAATAAGCTTCATTCGTTTTTCTCGGCAAGCGGGGTGGATCGCGAATTTCGAACCTCCCCACCCCGAAGGGCGGAGATTCCTAGACTACGCACAGCGTTACTCCGCTCACGTTAGCGTCTAGCGGCTCATTCCGAGCCGATATGTTGACGGCTGCGTTGTGGTCTGCATTGTCCTCATACCCACAGGACAGGCAGGCAAAATCGGCCTGGGTCTTGCGGTTATCGCGATGCTTGAATCCACACTGCGAGCAAATTTGACTTGTATACTTGGGGTCTACCGCAACCAACCGTCTACCAGCTTCTGCCGCTTTGTATCGGAGTTGCCGAAACCATTCTGACCAACTGCAATCTAAAATCTGTTTGGCTAGGTTGCCACGAGACATTCCTGAAACATTGAGCCCTTCCACCTTAACCGTTCCATACTTTCGGATGACTGCGGTGGAATGCTGGTGCAGGAAATCACTCCTGCGATGGCTGATGCCCTGGTGAACCTTTTTGAGCAGCCGGACTGCCCTGCCTCTCCGCTGGCTGCCCTTCTTGCGTCGGGCTACACGACGCTGCGCTCGGCGGAGTTCCGCCTGCGTATTCTGGTAGATTCGTGGGTTCTGAATCTCAGTGCCATCCGAGAACTTCGCAAATGTGGTAACCCCTACGTCTATGCCAACCACCAAATCATTGGCCGGCAGGGGCACCGGTTGATGCTCAAAGACAAGGGTGGCAAACCAGCCCTGGACGGAGCGTTTAATGGTACAAGTCTTTACCACGGCCCCCTGTGGCAGTGGCCGGCTCAACCGTAGTTTGACATTGCCAATCTTGGCCAGACTGAGTTGACGGCCGCCTAAACAGAATCCCGTCTGGGGATAGGTGAAGGAATCGTACCGGTTCGCTCCCTTGAATCGTGGAAATCCAAAATCCGAGCGGAAGAAATTCTTGAATGCCTGGTCCAATCTACCCAGGACGGGTTGCAAGACTTGGGAATAGACGTTCTTGTAGACCGGGAACTCGGCCTTGAGTTGGGTGAGTTGTTTTGACTGTTGGTAACGACTGATGGGCTGCAACTTCCGCTGATAGAGACCGTCGTTATACAGCTCTCGGCAAACATCGAGAGTGCGGGCCAGGGCATAGCGTTGGGATTGGTTGGGCTCCAGTTTGTAGCGATACGCTCTTAGCATGGACCCTCCTCTCCCCAAGCGGACATCCGGGGATTCCAGTCGCGTTCGTCTTTTGTTCGCCTAGACTAGCATATCCCTAATTGCCTGCGCAAGATTTAGTTGTTCGTCTGTCAAAGCTCGATAGAAATGTCCCCTTTTGCTGTTGTTGTATCGTTGGAGTGCGCATGCCAACGAGCGGCGATATCACGGGATGCGAATGGTTGGGCCTGATACGTTGGGCCTGATTCCTTGATAGCCTTGGCGCCAGGGATGATCCTTCTTGGCCTTTCGGCTCACCATGGGATTGCACCGCCTGACCTTATCAGACGCTGCTGGAAAGGCGTCCTCTGGTCGCCATCTTACTTCGCTGCGTTT
>DATNKA010000991.1:0-30881 GCA_035603655.1 Candidatus Acidiferrales bacterium
CCCCTGCCGCCAGTGTTATTACTGCCGCCACCAGACCTTCGCCCAGTGCGCCACCTACAAAAAGGTCGGATGCACAGCCGGCTTTGAGCCCTCCGGCGGGGGATTTGCCGAATATGTCCGCGTCATGGACTGGATTGTGGAGCAGGGAACCGTAAAAATCCCTGAGGGAGTCTCCTTCGAGCAAGCCTGTTTTGTCGAACCGGTGAATACCTGCATGAAAGGGATTCAGGCCCTGCGCCTGCAGCCGGGCGAAACCGTGCTGTCCATCGGGCAGGGTCCAATTGGCATCATATTAAGCGTTCTGGCTCGCCAGGCGGGGGCCACCGTTATCACTTCCGATTTGTATCCGGAGAGGCTTAGAATATCTAAAAGCCTAGGTTTTGAACTTGCAGTCGAGGCCTCGCGCCAGGACGCCGCGCAATATGTGCGCCAACAGACTGAAGGGCGCGGTGCCGACGCTGTAATGTTAGCGGTGGCGAGCAACAGTTTGATTCGTCCCGCTATGGATGCCGCCCGTCCCGGCGGACGGGTATTATTATTCGCGCAAACTCAGCGCGGCGAGGTGATTGTAGATCCTGCCGCGGTTTGCGTGGACGAAAAGACACTCATCGGCTCCTATAGTGCTTCTGTAGATTTACAGGGGGATTCAGTTCAGTTCGTGATGAACCGGGAAATGGACTTGGAACGCTTGATCAGCCACCGGTTCCCGCTGCAGGAGAGTGCGCGAGCGTTGGAACTCGCGGCTCATCCGCAGCCTGCATCGATGAAAATCGTGATTCAGCCTGGGGCTAGTTGGAAAGACTAACTGGAAAGAAACGTCCTGGGAAGGAAACCAGCAGTGAATGGAAAAATGACCGCCGCCGTCTTGTACGGCAAAGAAGATCTCAAGATTGAAAGAGTGCCTATTCCTCGCGTCGAAAAGGGCGAGGTGCTGGTTAAAGTTCAGGTCGCGCTCACCTGCGGCACCGACCTGAAGGTGTATCAGCGCGGCTACCACGCCCGCATGATCGTCCCGCCCGCGCTTTTCGGCCACGAGTTGGCAGGAGTCATTGAAGAAGTCGGCGAGGGCGTCCACAGCTTCAAGAAGGGCATGAAGGTTGTCGCGCTGAATTCCGCGCCGTGCCAGATGTGTTTCTACTGCTCCAAGCATCAGGAAAACCTCTGCGAAGACCTGCTCTTCAACAACGGAGCTTACGCCGAATACATCCGCGTACCGCGCCGCATTGTCGAAGCCAACATGCTCGTCATTCCGCCCAACGTCAGCTTTGAAGACGCGGCCATGACTGAGCCCCTGGCCTGCGTGCTCCGCGGCCTCCACGAAACTGGAGTGGAAATCGGCGACACCGTCACCATCATCGGCGGTGGCCCCATCGGATTGATGTTCGTCCAAGTAGCTCGTGCCATCGGGTGCAATGTGATTGCCGTCGTCAAGCGCGACGAGCAGGTCGTCGCCGCCAAGCAGATGGGCGCGCACGAGATTATTCAGACCACCAAAGCCCCGAATATTATCGAAGCGGTGCGGGCGCTTACTCCGCAAAAGCGTGGCTGTGATGTGGTCATTGAGGCCGTAGGGCGCCCCGAAGCCTGGGAGTGGGCCGTCGAAATGGTTCGTAAAGGCGGCACCGTAAACTTTTTCGGCGGGTGCGCCAGCGGATCCAAGGTGCAACTCGATACCAACCGTCTGCACTATTCCGAGATCACGCTCAAGGCCACGTTCCATCACACCCCCGAAACCGTGCGCCGCGCCTTCGGTCTGATTGCGGCCAAGAAGATTCGCCCCACGGACTACATCACCGGCGAAGCCCCGCTCTCCAGCTTGCAAAAAGTGCTGCGCCACATGTTGAACCGCGGAGGCGACATCAAGACCGCCATCATCCCAGGTCATTAACGCCGCATTTTCTTCGGTGGCTTTGGGACAACGGGTGGCGGCCAGCCCGGGTGACGGGGCAGATAATAGCCCAGGACATAAGTCGTGGGGTAAGCTCCCAAAAAGTGGAATCAGTCCCGCTGGGACGGCACCAATGCGGAGCCGGGTGCGCCTGCAGCGCAACGGATATTAATGAATGACTTCAACGATTACAACTGACCCTCGTAGGGCTACCGGGCTCACGCCGGCGCAAGCGTGGAGCCGCCTGCCCGTCGCATACACCATCCCCGCCTCCGCTCCCTCGCTCCAAAAGGCGCGAGAATACTGCCGCGAACTGGCTCGCTCTCATTACGAGAATTTTTCCGTTGCCACCTGGTTCCTCCCCAAGAACCTCCGCCAAGATTTCCTCAACGTCTACGCCTATTGCCGGATCTCCGACGACCTCGGCGACGAAGTGGGAGATCCAGCGGCGTCGCTCGCCTTGCTTGATCAATGGCAGGCCGAACTCGATGCCTGCTATCAGGGCAGTCCGCGACACCCCGTTTTCGTCGCTCTCGCCGAGACGGTTAGAAAATTCAACATTCCCAAACACGAATTTTCCGATCTTCTCATCGCCTTCCGCCAGGACCAGACCGTCACCCGCTTCGAAACCTTCGACCATGTACTCGCCTACTGCCGCTATTCGGCGAATCCCGTAGGCCATCTCGTCCTCTACCTCTGCGGATATCACGATGCCGAGCGCCAGCAACTTTCCGATTACACCTGCACGGCTCTGCAATTGGCGAATTTCTGGCAGGACGTCACAGTCGACTACAGCAAAGGCAGAATCTATCTGCCGCTCGAGGACCTGCGCTGCTATTCGGTCACCGAGAACGATCTGGCACAGAGCTGCAACACTCCTGCTTTCTGCGAGATGATGGAATTTGAAGTCGAGCGCGCACGCGAATGGTTTGACTGCGGCCTCCCACTGATAAAAAAAGTAGACGCGCAATTAGCCGTCGATCTCGAACTCTTCAGCCGAGGCGGGCAAGAAATTCTGAACGCCATCGAGCGCCAACGCTTCGCCGTCCTGGGGCGCCGCCCGGTGATCTCCAAAGCGCGTAAACTCGCTCTGGTGGCCCGCGCCGCGATGGGAAAGTTGTTGGGGACATTATGAGTGCCGGAACTCAGCCCGTCCTGATTCCGTGGAGTCCCGCTCCTGCCCAGCTCACCATGGCGTATTCGGTCTGCCGCGGCATCACGCGCGCTAACGCCAAGAATTTTTACTACGCATTTCTAGTGCTTCCCAAGCGCAAGCGACAGGCTCTCTGCGCCGTCTACGCCTTCATGCGCCGCTGCGATGACATCGCCGATGATCCCACCCTCAGCTTCGAGGAGCGCCACCAAAAGCTGGACAGCTGGCTCGACGCCCTGCATCGCGTTCAACAAGGCCAGCCCAGCGACGATCCCATTTTGCTCGCTCTGAACGACGCCCAGCGCAGCTATATCATCCCCGCCGGCCTGCTCGACGAACTCGCCTTGGGCACGGCGATGGATGTCGTCGCTCCTTCGGCCGAGACGCAAGGAATGTCAGTTTCGTCGAATTCCGCAACTCTGCAGCTCACCGTTCAGTACAAAACCTTCGAGGATCTCAAGCTTTACTGCTATCGCGTTGCCTCAGTCGTAGGTCTTGTCTGCATCCACATCTTCGGATATCGCGACCCCGCAGCCGAACCCCTCGCCGAGCACTGCGGCCTCGCCTTTCAACTCACCAACATTATTCGCGACGTCAAAGAAGACGCCGCCATGGGCCGTGTCTATCTTCCCGAAGAGGATCTGACGCAGTTCGGCCTCTCCGCCGCTGACTTACTCGCCGCCCCCGACGCCTCCCGCTTTCGCCCATTGCTTGCGCTTGAAGCGGATCGTGCCCGCGAAGGTTACCAGGCCGGCGAGCAGCTCATCCCTTACATTTCAGAAGACAGCCAGCCCGCGCTCTATGTGCTGGTAAACATCTATCGCAAGCTGCTGGAAAAAATCGCCGAGCGCCAATACGACGTCTTCAGCGGCAAGATCAGTCTCACGGTGAGCGAAAAACTGCGTATCCTCGGGAAAGGTTTCCTGCAACGCATCACCTGAAACTGGACACGAAACCATCCTTTCGATGAGCCAGAACTCAACTGAATTGTCAGTGGCCATAGCCGGCGGTGGTCTGGCTGGACTCGCCGCCGCCTGCGCTCTCGCCGATTCCGGCTTTCGCGTCTCTCTCTTTGAGCGCCGGCCTTATCTCGGCGGACGCGCATCTTCCTACGAGCATCCCGGAACCGGCGAAGTCGTCGACAACTGCCAGCACGTTCTTTTTCGCGTCTGTACAAACCTGGTCGAGTTCTACCGCCGCATCGGCGTGGAAGACAAAATCCGCTGGTATGACGTAATGACTTTTGTCGAGCCCGGCGGCCGCACCAGCGTGATGAACGCCTCCCCGCTGCCCGCACCTCTGCATACCGCCCCGTCATTTCTGAGATTTCCGTTTCTAAACCTAAAAGACAAGCTGGTAATCTCGCGAGCCATCGCCGCCCTCGCTCTCACCGTCCAACCCGACACCGGCGAATCGTTTCTGGACTGGTGCCACGAGCATGGGCAAACCGAAAACGCCATCGAACGTTTCTGGAAGCCAATCCTCGTCAGCGCCCTCAGCGAGGATCTTGACCTGATTTCAATTTCCTACGCCGCACAAGTCGTCCGCGAGTCGATGAAATCACCCGCCGCCCGTCACATGGGCGTGCCCAGCATTCCCCTCACCGACCTCTACAACCAAGCCGGAGATTACATCCGAGCCCGGGGCGGCGAAATCCGCTTTCGTACGTCGCTCGAAAGTTTCTCCCCCGAACCATCGCAAGTCCAAATTCGCATAGCCGACAGGGGAGAGGGAGAGCGGGAAGTCGCGTTCGACTATCTCGTCCTGGCGCTACCGTTCAACTCCGTCGACTGCGTCCTGCCTGAAAGTCCCGAGGCCGCCCCCCTGCGCCAGAAACTCGCCCATTTTGAATCCTGTCCCATCACCGGGATCCACCTCTGGTTCGATCGCCAAATCACCGACCTCGATCACGCCGTGCTCCTGGACCGCACCATTCAATGGATGTTTCACAAGTCTCGCCTGTTGACCACTCGAAGCCCAGCCGCCAACGCAGAATCAGGCGGCAGCTACATCGAACTTGTGGTCAGCGCCTCAAAGTCCCTCATCGACAAGTCGCGGGCTGAGATCGTCGACCTCGCCTTGCAAGAAGTCCGCGAATTTTTCCCCGCATCCCGCGAAGCTACGTTATTGAAATCCACCGTGATCAAAGAAGTCCACGCCACATACTCGCCCCGCCCCGGCATTGACACCTACCGACCGCCCCAAACCACAGCATGGCCTCGCGTATTTGTCGCCGGTGATTGGACCGCCACCGGTTGGCCCGCCACCATGGAAGGCGCCGTCCGCAGCGGGTATCTCGCCGCCGAAGCCGTGACCCGTGCGGCTGGAATCAGTTCTCGGCGCTTCCTGTCTGCGGACCTGCCTGCCAGAGGCTTAATGCGCGTCTTTAGTTAGTTGAAATGCGGGGACTTAGTTGCGGCCGATACGCGCGGCCAGGTTGGACACAAACCGCGGCGCGTGGCTCTTCATGACTTCCTGAAGATTAGGTGCAAACTCGTGTAGCAGATTCATTCCTGCATCGTTGCCCACGGTCGATCCAAAATCGCTGAACGGCTGAGCTCCGGATCGCCTCCAATACGGCCGCGAAGCAGTCTCCGCAGCCACGGAAGTCAGCGCCCGTAGAAGATACGAAGTGTTCAGCCTGCCCTTTCCGGTTTCATCCTGCGTGACGAATATCCGCGAAGCTGCGTAGGTCGCCCGGCCCATCAAGGTTTCGCTGCCGGAAAATTGATAGGCTGATCGCAGCTTCACCGATGACGGGGATAAATACTTGTCAAAAACTGTACTCGAATCTTTCCGACCAAACCTCTGATCGATAGGCGAAAATCCGCCAGCGGTCATCGGGCGCTCGACGCCACCCGTCGCCCCAATTCTTGAAGTCCGGAATTTTTCGAGGATATTAAATCCCTGTGTCCCAGATGCAATCTGCACCGAAGGAGCGTCAGGGAGTGATTGATCTGGAGTCTGGCAATACGCTCCGCAAGCCGCCAACAAGACAAACGAAACGACCCCGATGGGTGCAATTCGCCTCACCATACCTCAGTCCTTGCCAGTTGCGGCTGCGGGACGACTCGCCGCGAACCCGCGTTGAATCTAGCACTCCACATGCCACACTTCCGAGCAAGATAGCTCATCACACAGATTTCGTTGAAGAAGGGGGCGTTTCGGTTGCAGGGCGCCTAACCCAGCCTCGGCTTCCGGCTTTCGATCATCCCAAATTGCCGAGTTCTCTCTAGGAGTTACATCGACGCTAAGGGCAAGCGGCGCGCCCATTCTCCCTGTCGTTCAAGGCCTAAGTGGGCGTCTTCCCTGGCTTGGCACGCTACCCGGCGGGCCCTCCCGCGTCGCGCAAATTATTGAACCAGTGTGAGCAAATCTTTCATCCCACGTGGGATTCGGTTCCTACAGCCCTTCCCGTAGGAAGCTGAAGGCGCCGGGATTCTTCTGTACGGGGCTGGTGCTTGGCGGCTGACGTTCATTGACGACGGGCTGCCGCGTGCCCCCCAATCTCTTTCGGCATCTTTTCGCTGCGAAAGCTAGGGTTTCACAATCTCGCCGTGGGGGCTCCCGAGTACAGGCGCGTTTCCTTAACAACCGCCGCTCACCCCGCCAGCAACGCCACTCCCGCCGCCACCAGAGAAGCGGCAATCCACCGTCGCCGATCCACGCGCTCATGCAAAAAGATCTTCGCGGCGACAGCGTTGCCGATGAAGGTGAGGGAAGCGGCGGCGGGAGCCACCAGGCTTACATCACCCCAGGAGAGCGCGAACAGCAGGCTGAAGAATGCCACAGCCATGGCGATGACGCCGAATAGGAAATTGGGATTGCCAAGCGTCCGTCGAACCACCGCGGGCAGGCCCACGCGCCGACGCAACGCTCCAACGTCCCCGACCTGTTTCATCGCCCGCGCCAGAAGCACATCGCCCACCACCGAGGCGAAGACAATAACCAGAATCGCGCCCCAGGTATAAACACCCTTCATGACCGGACTCCGTTGGGCGCCCTGCTACCAGCGTCCTTTGAGAGAAGCGGGGAACTCGTTGCCGCCACGGCGCGCTGGTCGTCGAGCTCGGCCGCCTTCGGATGCTCCGTCAGCTCCGGCCCACCCGCGATAAATCCCACTCCACCTGTGATCAAAGCAATCCCCAGCCAGCGCAGCGGACTGACGTGTTCATGCAGTAGAAACCTTGCGACCAGCGCCAGCAGCACGTACCCCAGCGACGTCGCCGGTAGAACATAGGTGAGATCTGCCCAGGAAAGCGCAGTCATGTAAGTAGAAAAAAACGCCAGCAGAAGAAGAATGCCGATCGCGACCCACGGATTGAGAATGGCGAAGATAACGCCTTGCAGATGATTGAGCGAAATGCTGCCCGCCTGCTTCATCCCATGCGAAAGCATGGAGTCTCCGGCCGCGGCAAATACCGTGACTCCGGCCAGCACAAGATACTTGCGGAAGTTCACTGGGAAATCACGTGGTGGTGAGAGCTGTCATTGATAAGGCTCGCACACCAATCAGGCTTTGACCAATTCCGCCGCCGCATCGTCGCTGTGTTTCTTCACCAGCTTGTTGCGCGCCGAGCGCAGCTTCAGGAAGGTCTTCGCTTCTTTGTAAAGCCGCTTGCGATCGTTACTGTCAAAGGCGGCCTTCTTCAAGATACGGAACACAGCCTTCGGCCGGAAATAATATTCATCATAGAAACGGTGCACCGCGGAAAGAATCTCATCCGCCGGCAGTCCGGGATATTCGATGTGCGCCAGTTGATGCCCGCCCTCATCCACCATCTTGTTGTCGCCCACGATGAATCCGTTCTTCACGGCATAGTCATAGAGCTCGGTGCCCGGGTACGCGTGGGCCACGGAGACCTGAATGGTTTCCACGTCAAGCTCTTTTGCGAACGCGATGGTATTGTTGATGGTTTCGTGAGTCTCGCCCGGCAACCCCATGATGAAGTCGCCATGGACGACCAGTCCGAGCTTGTGACAGTCTTTCGTAAACTGCCGTGCGCGTTCGATGGTCGCACCCTTCTTGATGTTCTTCAGAATCTGCTGATCGCCGGATTCATAGCCCACGATAAGCAAACGGCATCCCGATTCCTTCATCGCCTTCAGGGTTTCGAAATCCGTCGTGACTCGCGACGTACACGACCAGGTAAGGCCAAGCGGCTTTAACTTCTCACATAACTCGATGGTGCGCGCCTTCTGGATGTTGAAGGTATCGTCGTCAAAGAAGAATTCTTTCACTTCCGGCCAGTATGCTTTGACCTTCGCCATCTCCGAGGCGACATCATCGGTAGACCGCTTGCGCCACGGATGTCCGCTCAAGGTCTGCGGCCACAAACAGAACGTACACTGCGCCGGACATCCACGCGTAGTGTAGAGCGATACGTAAGGATTCAGCAGGAAGGGAACGTTATAACGCGACACATCGAGATCCCGCTTGTAAACATCGGTGACGTGTGGAAGGGCATCGAGATCCTGAATCTGCGGCGCATCCGGATTATGCACCACTTTCCCATCTGTCAGGTACGAGATCCCGTTAATTTCCTGGAGCGGCTTGCCCTTGGCGTAGTCAACCACCGCGTAATCAAATTCTTTGCGCGCCACGAAATCGATCGCCGCACAATCGCGCAAAGATTTCTCCGGAAGCACGCTGACATGCGGTCCCACAAAAGCAATCTTGATTCCAGGATTCGCCGCCTTAATAGCTTTTGCCAGCCCAATGTCTCCCGGAAATCCCGGAGTACTCGTGAACAGGACCAGAAACTCATAGTCCTTCGCAATCTCAATGGTCTGCTCCGCCGAAATATAATGCGGCGGTGCATCGAGCAACCGCGCCCCCTCCAGCATCCCCGCCGGATAAGCCAGCCAAACAGGGTACCAATAACTCTCTATTTCGCGGGTGGCTGGCCAACGGGAACCGGCGCCGCCGTCGAAGTTTTCAAATGAGGGTGGGTTCAGAAATAGTGTTTTTAAAGGCATAGTGAGTGAGTCTCTATTCTAACATTTGGATGCGGTTGATGTGCTCCAAAAGCAGTGTTTACGCAGGTTCATGGTTGAACACGCGGTTTGATGCAGTGAATGGCGGAAAGACGCATCCGTGAGCTACTTCTTTCCCAGAGCCCAGGCTTCCAGATCTCCGGTGGCGCGGAGAAGTGCGACTTGACTGCGATCCAGTTCGAAGATGACATCTTGCAGCGCGATTAATTTTTCGCTGGACTGGGTGCGGGCGTTGTCCAGATCGTGGAGATTTGCAGTGGAGGATTTCATCCGAGTCTCGACGGCTTCGACATTTTTCTGTGCTATCTCGTATTCGATTTCGGCAACGTCGTGGGCGGCTTGCATCTGGGTCACGGAGCGCTGCAGGCGGAGAGTTTCTTCGGAGACTCGGTCGCGGGCAGCGTCTGCTTGTTTTTTTGCTTTGAGTGCATCGGCATCGGCGGCTGCAGCCCGGGCGCGTTGCGTGGCGTTGAAAAGAGGGATGCGTAGGTTGGCGCCGATGGTGGCGTTATTTTTCTGAAAACCGCTGGCCGGACACAGAACAGTGACCGTGCTAACGGTGCAAATGCGTTCCGGAATGTAGTAGTTCTGATAATTGTTGAAAGTGGAGAAGAGAGCATACTGCGCGCCAAAATCCACGGTGGGCCATAGCGACCGATGTTCGCCTTCGGAGCGGAGGTATTGTGCCCGGGCGTGTTCAATGGCGGACTTGACGGACGGACTTGCCTGGGCGGCTTTATTTGGGGCGTCGTCATCCGAAGAGGCGGGGAACGCGGGCAGCGCGTCTCCTTCCGTCTGAATTCTGTCAGCCGGCACGCCGGTCAGTTTCGACAAATGCTCGCGAAGCACATCGGCGGATCCTTGAGCTTCGGCGATGCGCAAGCGGAGGCGTGCTTCCGAGAGGCGAGCTCTGGTTCCGTCGAGTTCGCTGTCGATACCTTCTTTAACCCGATCGGCAACTGCAGCTTCCATCTTTTGGACATCGGGATAGATCTCATGCAGACGATCGAGGCGCTGCTCCCACTTTTCAAGTTCGGCGTAACTGAGGACCGCGTCCTGAATGATCTGGTTGCGCTCGTCCTTGCTGCGAAAGCCTGCTGCGGAAGTCTCGCTCTGAGCGGCGCGGATAAAAGCCCGCAGTTCGGGATGAAATAAAGCGGATTGGGCGTTGATGTTGAAAATCGAAGGCGCAGATCCGGCGAGGCTAAGGGGGAATCCGTGAGACCATCCCAAGGCTGCGCCAGTCGTGAGTTGAGGAAGATAGCTGCTGCGGAGCTCGCGCGTGTTCGCGGCAGCATTTTGCTGGTCGGCCGCCGCAATCGCTGCTCCATTCGCATGTTGAAGCGCTAGTTCCACCGCATGTTTCAGAGTGAGTGGCTCCGCTAATAAAGACGCGGGCAGCAATAGCAAGAATAGAAGACTCGCCAATGAAAGCTTATGAATGCCAATGGCACTCCGTGACTCATTTTTCATGGTTTTCACCTTGCATGATGGCTAGGAAGATTCTACGGACAATTTGATGCCAGAGAGATGATAAGGATGAGTCGGAGCGGAAGGCCCTACGTTCCCGGCGCCGTTTAGATCAGGGATCGCAGAAACGAATCGCCGCAATGTCTTTGTATACTGTCGAACGAACATAGCGATTGAAGAGACGGCGTAGGAATGGCAGGCCCATACCGTGAGATCAATTCGAGGGCCGGCGATCATGGCTTCCTTGGTGAAGCGATGGAACATTGCGCGGCGGGTTGTGGAGCGAGGCCCGAACTACGACGGGGGAGCGGAGCCAGACCTTGTAGACTGAGGTGGCCCAAGATCATCTATGCGTCTCAATCCGCGCCGGTGTTTTTATTTCTTACTGTTGTGCCTGTTGCCGTGTGATATTTCCCGGGGACAGCAGGTGCCTGACCAGTCCGAACCGAACCCTGAACGCGGCGCGGCCGAGAGCACTTCCGAGCCGAAGAGCTTCTTTGCGCGCTGGGCTGAGTTCTATCACCAGGATTGGTCGGGAACACCGGCTGCGTCTCCGGGTCCGACTCCGGCGCGGCGGGGTGTCCCATCCCCACTGGATTCGCCTCCATTTCCCAATGCAGATTGGTCCTATGGCGGCTCGCCGGTAATCGGGGAGCCGGACACGAACAGCTATCCGCTGATGACCGCCATCAATCAGGCGAAAAGTCGAACGAAGCTTTATGGATGGATTGATCCGACGCTAAATTTCAGCACATCAGCACACGCCAATGCGCCCGAGGCTAATGACGTCTACTCAAATCGATTTGAGATGAATCAGATTGTTCTCTACGCCGAGCGGCTGCCGGATTCAGTGCAGCGCGACCACATCGACTGGGGATACCACCTTACCGCGCTCTACGGCACGGACTACCGCTTTACGGTAGCAAAAGGGTACTTCAGCGGCCCCTGGCTGAACGATCACCGTCAATATGGATTTGATCCTACGCTGGAATTCGTCGATGTTTACATTCCGCAGGTTGCGCAGGGTATGAATGTGAGGGTGGGCCGCTTCATCTCCGTGCCGGGGATCGAGGCGCAACTGGCGCCCAATAATTACATTTTTAGCCACTCGCTTCTGTATGCGATTGATCCGTTTACCGACACCGGGCTGCTTGCAACCATTAAGTTGAACGACCGGTGGCTGGTGCAACTCGGCATTACCACCGGCCACGATGTCGCCTTGTGGACGCCCGATGCGAAGCCTTCGGCCACAGCCTGCCTTAGCTACACCACTAAGTCCGTGAATGACAATTTCTACGCCTGTGCTAACGGCATCAACGATGGCAAGTACGCTTACAACAATTTGCAGCAGTATGACGCGACCTGGTATCACAAGTTCTCGAAGACCGTGCATATGGCGACTGAAACCTGGTACATGTATGAGCGCGACGTGCCTGCCGTGGGGGGTAGCATTCATCCAGAAACTGGCACGAACCCTGCTTACTGCCTGATGGGCGAACCGCGGTGCACGGCTCCCGAGTATGCCGTGGTGAATTTCCTGCAGAAGGAATTGTCGCCGCACAACTTCCTCTCCTTTCGGAGTGATTTTCTTGACGACAAAAAAGGGCAGCGTACGGGCTACGCGACCAGATACTCGGAGAACACATTCATGTGGTGTCATTGGATCGGCACCACGGTGCAGATTCGTCCCGAAGTGCGTTTCGAGCGAGCCTGGGACCGGAAGGCTTACGACAACGGTCAACGACATAATCAGCTTACCGTGGCGAGCGATTTGATTTTCCACTTCTGAGATGCGGTCAAGGTAACGAGCAAAATCAAAGCCGGCGGACAAGGAGTGTCCGCTCCGCACGAGTTCTTTACTTTCTCAATCCGGCGGGGAAGTTGGTGACTATGGTGACTGATTGGTTGACTTGCTGGGAGACTACATTCAGCAGGATTTTTTTACCGTCCGGGGTAACGTCGTAGATAAATTGCTGAGTGGCGGGAGCGGCCACCAGAGATTGAGCGGCGCCGAATTGTAAGGCGCCGTCGATTTGTTTGACGGACACCACGGACAAGACGCGGCTGATGTCGTTGGCGTAATAGAACTCCTTGCCATCTTTGCTCCACTTGGGTTGCGAGCCTTCGTTGGTGGAAATCTGCCATTTGCCCTGTCCACCGCGGAAGGCTACGACGTAGACTTCCGGGGACCCGGATTCGGTGGAGGTGTAGGCGATCCAATGGCCGTCCGGGGAGATACGTCCCTGAGCGCCATAGGAGTTCGCGGCGCGGGGCACGACCAACCAAGGTTTGCGCTCTCCCTCAAGAGGCAGGGCCCAAATTTCCGAGTCGCTGGCGACTGCACCGTGGGTGTAGATAAGGTACTTGTCGTCTCGTGACCAATCGTCCGGTATGATCTGCTGCTCCTCGGTGAGCAGAAGTTCTTCGGCCCCGCTGCCGTCAGAGGGCTTACGGTAAATCTTGGCGTGACCGTCGCGGTCGGAGGTGTAGGCGATCCACTTGCCATCGGGCGACCAGACAGGGAAGGTGTTCGAGACTGGACCAAAGGTGAGCCGTGTGCGAATTCCTCGAGCCAGATCTTGCACCCAAATGTCGTTTACGCCGGTATCGATCTGCAGGGCGACGCGGTCGCCCTGTGGGGAGATGACCGCAGTTTGCAGGTTCGTGAGCTTGTCGGCGAGGGTGCCAACCTGTTTTCCGCTGCGATCCATCCAGACGAGTTGCCAATCGGCGGTGCCGCCACTGCCGAGAACCAGGATGCCCGTGTTGGAGGCAGAGGCGTCCATGTGCCAGGTACTGACATCGTCCACCAGTCCGCTGGCCAGGGACTGAGCTTCTCCCGAGAGCCTTCCAGCGCCGGGATCAAACGGCTGTGCCATTAACTGGTCGCCGCGGGCGAACAAAACAAAGCCGCTGCCGTAAACCGCGTTGGACTGAGAGCGGAACAGTTGACGATTTTCGCGTCCATCGAGCGTGGCGTAGTACACGGCGTCGTTGGCGGCGTGGGAAGGATCATGGTTGATGGCGAGATAGAGGAAGTGCTTGCCATCGGGCAGGAAGAAGGGCCAGCGGTGCGAGGTGTGCAGGGCCGGGTCAAGCTTAGTGACGGGAACCGGAGTTCCACCGTTGGCACTTACACTCATCAATGAGGTTTGTGGGCCGGGAGTGAACAGGAGCACGCCGCCCGCTCCCCAAGCTCCTCCGCGACCGAACTGAGCATCGCAAATGGTTACAGCCGAGCCGCCGCTGATATCGATCGTCTTCAATTTGCTTTCAGCAAAGAATCCAAGGGCGTGGCCGTCGGGCGACCAGAAAGGAAAGATCGCGCCCTCGGTTCCGGCCAGGGAACGAGCTTCCAGCGTGTTCAGAGGGCGAATCCAGAGGGCAGTCTTGCCGTCAGGGCCGGTGGCGGCAAATGCGAGTGATGAACCGTCGGGGGACAAGACCGGCGGCCCTGCGAAATCTCCGGTAAGGCTGAGCGTGGTCTTCGCCGGAGGATCAATGACGGTGCGAATGGCTTGAGCGGACTGGGCGGGACGGTTGAGGAGAAATCCGCCGAGGGCGCTTACTAGGATCGCGACTACGAGAGCTGCGCTCCAGGCAACTCGCTCACGGGAGGGCGCGGGGGATGGCGGTAATGTCGCAATAGCGGGGAAGGAACGATCCGCGGCAATCCATTGCAGCTCGAGCTTGATATCGTGCGCAGCCAGGAATCGGTCTTCGGGATTTTTCTGCAGGCAGGTGCTCACCACATGTTCGAAGGCGGATGGAGTCTCAGGCTTGACGGCGATAAGGGGTTGCGGGTCTGATTCCAGAATTGAGGATGCGAGTGAGATTTGGCTCCTGCCGGTGAAGGGACGCTTTCCGGTGAGCATCTCGTAGAGCACGGCGCCGAAGGCGAAAATGTCAGAGCGGGCGTCGGCTTCTTTGCCCTCGATTTGCTCGGGAGACATGTATTGAATCGTGCCGATAATGCTCCCGGCCGTGGTGAGCGGGCTAAGCGGGCTCGGTCCACTGAGTGTGGCAGCGGCGGTGAAAGAGGGCGCGGCTCCGGAGCCGGTTTTCGGTGCGGACGCGCCAATCGGTTTGGCCAGGCCGAAGTCCATCAACTTGGCGCCGCCTTGGATCAGCATGACGTTCCCGGGCTTGAGGTCGCGATGGACGATGCCTTGGCGATGCGCGATTGCGAGGGCCTCGGCGACCGCGATCCCGATTTTATAAATTTCGTTTAGCGGCAGCGGGCCCTTGCGCAATCTCTCGGCCAGAGTTTCTCCTTCGAGAAACTCCATCACCAGATAGTCCGTGCCATTCTGTGAACCAATGTCGTAGAGCTGGCAGATGTAAGGATGGTTGAGCGAAGAAATCGATTTTGCTTCGCGCTCCATGCGCTGTTTCAATTCTGGAGAAGAAGAGAGATGCGAGGCCAGAACTTTGATCGCGACCGTGCGATCGAGGCGAGTGTCGCGGGCCCGATAAACCTCTCCCATGCCGCCCGCACCGAGAAGAGATTGAATTTCGTATGGACCGAGTTTTGTGCCAGAGGTTAGAGGCATGCGTCGCGCAATTATATCCCCCACCCCTCGCAGGTGTGGGCGGACACTGTCCCCTGCCTTTGACTTTACGGTTGCGAGCCGGTTACGCAGGACTGGGCGCGATCGAGGAGCAGAGTGCGCTCCCGTGCATTTTGGGTGAGCGATGCGGCGCGCTCGAACTCGGTGCGCGCTTCGTCCAAGCGGTCGAGTTTCTTAAGAAGATCTCCGCGCACACTCGGCAGAAGATGGTAGTTCTGCAGTGTACGCTCGCTGGTCAGCGAATCCACGAGCTCAAGCCCGGCTGCCGGGCCGAACGCCATGGCTACCGCGACCGCACGATTTAACTCCACAACCGGAGAGGGCGCGACCCGGGCGAGTGTTGCATAGAGCCTCACAATGCGAGGCCAATCGGTTGCCTCCGGAGTGCGAGCGCGAGCATGACAGGCCGCGATCGCGGCTTGCAGAGTGTATGGACCCTGCTCGGTGCCCATTTCTTCGAAGCCCGGATTCGTCGCACTCAGCCTTGTAGCAATTGCGAGCGCCGAGAGGCCCCGCCGGATGAGCAGCTGGTCCCAGTGTGCACGGTTCTGGTCGAAGAGCAGAATCGGCTCTCCGGACGGGCCCGAGCGGGCGCGGGAACGCGATGCCTGAATCTCCATGAGCGCGACCAGGCCGTGCACCTCGGGTTCTTGGGGCGCGAGCCCGGCCAGGATTCGCCCCAGCCGCAGCGCATCCTCGCAGAGCGCAGGCCGCATCCAGTCGTCGCCGGCAGTCGCTGAGTAGCCTTCGTTGAAGATGAGGTAGATCACCCCGAGTACCGACGAAAGACGCGCGGCAAGTTCAGAACCGCGGGGGACCTCGAAGGGTACGCGCTTGTCGGCTAGAGTTCGCTTGGCTCGGACGATGCGCTGCGCGATCGTTGGTTCAGGAACGAGGAAGGCGCGCGCGATCTCCTCGGTGGTCAGGCCTCCAAGCAAGCGAAGCGTGAGCGCGACCTGAGCCTCGGTTGAGAGCACCGGATGACAGGAGATGAATACGAGGCGCAACAGGTCGTCGCCAATGTCATCATCGAGGGCGGAATCGAGATCTGGCATGGCCATCTCTTTCGCACCAAGCTCGCGGCCCAGTTCCTCGTGTTTGCGCTCGAGCCGCGTGTTGCGACGGAAATGATCCATCGCACGATGCTTTGCCGTAGCCATCAGCCACGCGCCGGGATTCTCGGGGACACCTGACTCCGGCCACTGTTCGAGCGCCGCGACCAGAGCGTCGTGGGCCAGATCCTCGGCCAATGCGATATCGCGCACGATTCGCGTGAGACCAGCAATGAGCCTGGGCGCCTCGATCCTCCAGACGGCATCGACGGTGCGATGGATATCGGTGGCTGTCACTGCCACCCATCACACCATCTTCTTTGGGTTTGGGCAAGGGCGGTCCTGGCAGACGTCATCCGGGCTGGGCCGCGATTCGAAACCATCCGCCGCTGCCAGTCAGGGACGCAACGCGACTCGGATCATGAGGCTCAGTCAGCGCACGTGTTTTGTCCCGGCTCGAATATCTGGCGAATTTCACACTCGCCATCGCCGGCTACCTGGAGGAATTGCTTGGTCAATTCAATAGCCTCCAGCTTCGAGTTTGCCTGAAGCAGTGCGAAGCCGCCGACCACTTCCTTGGCTTCACTGAATGGCCCGTCCGTTACGGTCAGCTTTCCTCCAGAGCGGCGCACTCGTGCGCCAAAAGCGCTGGGCAGGCAACCCTCGGTGCCAAGCAGATAGCCGGTTTTTCTTCCTTCTTCGATGAGCTGACCCATCTTGCTCATTTCCTCCTGTGAAGGTGGACCATTTCTTTCCGCCGTTTTGTAGATGCTTAAGAATTTCATCTTTCATTTCTCCGCTGTCTGTTTCGTTTTGTGTAACCGCATTGAGACTGCTACGCGCCTGGTGCAAGAAGGCTCGCCCTTATGAAGCTTGCTTATGCGCTGTGAGCTCTGGCCCCTTGCAGGATTGCGCGAAGTCGTCCGGCTCGAAGATCTGCCGTACCTCAGTCTCGCCCTCCCATCCCGGCCAGTGTTTCTTGTGAAGTTCCATGAAGCGTACCGCTGCTTCGATCGCCTCCTCTTGCGACTTCAACTCGAACTCCGCGTAGCCTCCGACAATCTCCTTGGCCTCGGTGAACGGTCCGTCGATTACTCTCACTTGCCCGCCGGACAGTCGGACGCGGGTGCTCTGCGCCGTGGGAGCTAGTCCACCACTTCCACGAATCGTGCCGGCTTTGATGGCCTCTTGGCGGAGGATCGCCATTGCGTCCACCAGTCCCTTGGGCGGGGCGGCCTGCTTCTCAGCGTGCTTCACCAACATTATGAATCGCATTGTCACATCCCCTTTTATCTCAGGTGAGGAGCTGGGCTTTTTCGACAATCTCGTTCGATTTTGAACCCAGCTCTATTAGCACATCGAACAAGAGACTACAAAATCGACATAGGCGCGAGGATTATTTTTTTCCCGCAACCAGCTTGCGCAAGCGTTCCTCTTGCTCCCTCAGTTCAGGTGTCAACTCGGGGCCAAAGTCGTCTGCCTCGAACACTTGACGAATCTCAATCTCGGACTCGCCCTCACAGGGATTGGGGCAGCGCTTGACCCACTCGACCGCTTCCTCCATCGATCTAACCTGCCATAGCCAAAAGCCGGCGATCAATTCTTTGGCCTCGGTGAACGGTCCGTCGATCACCGTTCGATTCGATCCGGAGAACCGTACCCGCTTACCTTTCGAGCTGGGCTGGAGCCCTTCCGCCGCCAGCAGCACGCCAGCTTTGACCAGCTCTTCGTTGAATTTCCCCATTTCGGCAAGCAGCTCCTGCTGCGGCATAACGCCCGCCTCAGAATTCTTGGTGGCTTTGACCATCACGATGCATCGCATGTCGCGTCTCCTTTTAAGTTTCAGATTACCTCTACTTTAAGGTCGAACAACCCGCGCTCGAATCGACAAATGAGCATCTGGAAAATTCCTCGACCTAATCTGTGACAGAATCCCACGATAATACCGCTCCGGCCGCAACAAGCAGCAGCGGCCAGAATGATGCCAACGTGTCCAGAAGAAGAATCTGCACAAACCGCTGGTGATCGGTGGCGTAGGCCTGCACAACTTGCGAGGCCGCCACGACGGCTGAGGGCACAACTCCCAGCGCGTGCGCAGGAATTATGCCGAGAAAGTGGCTCAACTGGGTCACGGCCCGATCCAGATTTCCGCAAAGAATAAAGACTCCAAGCCCCAGAAGGACTGCTCCGGTGATTGATTGAGTGCGCTGGAAGAATGTCCGTTGCATTGCCTTGTGCTCCCGTCAAAACCACTTTTTCGCTTCTACTTATTGGTCGAATGAGGAGGCGCGATATCGACAATCGAGGTAGGTTTTTTCGAACGGTGAGGTAGGCTTGCATTGCCCGGGGCGCTCTCAAACTCGCCGGATGGCGACTCGCGTGTCGTTTCGAACAAAGACCGCGGAGACAAAAGCTTCCGCTCCACTCTTATTGCTCAGGCTCGGCCGCGGAATTGGATGATTCTGCGGCGATCGCGTTTTGAAGGTCGGGCCGCGGGTAACTCTTCGAACTGTCGCATCGCTTTGCGCTCGGCTGCGACTTTCTGGCGGCGCTCGTGGCTGGCGTCGGTCTCGCGGTAGAGCGTTTGAGCGACGGAGGCAGCACCGCGCACGTCACTGAGGAGCAGGACTTCTATTTCGAAGTCGCCGCCTTCGTTGGTCACGCGCAGCATATCGCCGATCCGGACTTCGCGCGCGGCTTTAGCTGGCTGGCCGTTGGATTGGATTCGCCCGAGTTCACAGGCGCGTGCAGCCAGTGATCGTGTCTTGAAAAATCTGGCGGCCCACAACCACTTGTCCATACGCACGGAAGTCATGATCCATTTTCATCTATTTTCCGATACGGACGGGGATTTATGTGGAAGATCGGGTTGCGGCCGACTGCTTCTGAAGGGGAAGCGTATCCACAAAATGGGAATGTGGTTTGCGGGATGAAATGACGACCCTGCGACCTCAAAACCGCCCCCAACGGTGAAAGGTGAAGGAGAGACGATCCTTCATGCGAAATCTACCGGGCACAGGGCCCGGGGTGAGATATACCGATGTTTGACCGGGGTGGCTGGTCGGGACAATCTTGCCGTTACCACCGTGATAGCGAGTAACATGACCGCCATCTCCGGCCAAGAGTTTTTGAAGATTTTGTACAGAAACGTGTTATTCCACAGCAGAGTTTCTCCGATGACCGACTCGTTTCCGATCGGCGGGCTCCCCCGCAATGTTCCCTGGACGGCGAAATTGTCGAAGCCCTTTCTGCAGGCAATCGCGGGTTTGATTACCGGACCCACGCCCCTTCCTGATACTACCCTTTGGGAAAAGTCATCTGGTAGAAGGCCGTCACAATGTAGTTTCCGCGCTCCTTGATCCCGGCGGCGGTTCTATATTTCACAAGGAGCTGCCGGTCGCAGAATCCATCGTGGGGCGAATCCCGGGTTGTTCACGATGCAGGGAGGGAACGGTGAGAATAACCTCGACATTTGCCAGGGATGATTTGAAGACCCTTGCTCTCGCCGTAGTTGTCCGTGGTTACGCCGCCATTGGGGGTCCGCCACTGGATGTCGCAGCGAAACTCCTGTTCAAGCCCAGGAGTGGTCGTGGCCAGCGGAGCGATCCAGTGAGGCTGTTTAAGCCTGTGTTGCGGATACCATACGGAACCAATCGGCAAAGAATCCGCTCTGCGCAGAGGACGAACGCGGACGAAAAACAGAGCACGATGGAGACGAAGAAGAGAGCTAGTTGACGCATCCACCACCTCCCTCGCCACCCTATGCATTGTTGCGACGTAAAACTCAGAGGTGTATAGTACCGACAAATATGATGTCCAATGCAATGCGGTTTAGTGCGGATGTTTGACCCTCTCTGTTTACGCGGACGCGGGGGCAGTTATTGACCGTGCCTCGGGTTGATTGTAGGATTTCGTTCCAATGCCGCGGAACGCAAAATCTGAACCGAAGAACGGCGAAGAGTTGCTTAAGCTGCGGGACGCGGCTTTACAGCTGGGGATTAGCTTTCCAACTATAAAGCAATGGATTTACAAGAAGAAAATTCGCAGCATTAGAACCGCTGGAGGCCATCACCGCATTCCAGAAAGGGAAGTGGATCGGCTGCTTTTCAGGACGCGAGGCAAAACCGAGAAAGAGCGCAAGCAGGTTATCCGTCGCGTCAGCGGTCGGAATCAATTAGTGGGGCGGATCGATTCAGTCCGCATCAGCGGCTTGATGGCGGAGGTGGCCATCTCGATTGGGGGCCAGCAGATTGTATCGATCATCACCGCACACTCGGCACGCGAGATGCAGTTAAAACCGGGGCAAACAGCCGCCGCCCTAATCAAGGCAACAGAAGTGATGATCCTGCGTGTGTCATGAGAAACCTTCGATTTGTTTCTACTGCGATCTTGGCCTTGATCCTGTACGTTGCGCCGGCCCGCGCTCAGCACCTGGTGGTGCAGAATGAGCCTGGTAAAACGATTGTGTTGACTCGAGCCGATATCGAAGCCTTGCCACACGTCAAGGTCACCGCGCCTCTTTCCAACGCGCCCGCCACATTCGATGCGGTCGCGCTTAGTCTCATTTTGGAAAAAGCGGGAATTGGGCTTGGAGATACCTTAAAGGGCAAGCGACTGGCGTCATGCTTATTAGTGGAGGCTGCAGATGGATATCGTGCCGTGATTGCACTACCTGAGATTGATCCTGCATTCTCGGATAAGCAAATCGTTCTCGCGTACCTGAAAGATGGGAAGCCGCTGGACGAAAAAGAAGGGCCGTACCGGATTGTGATACCGGGCGAGAAAAGAATGGCGCGATGGGTGCGGCAGGTGACGACGTTGAAGATCGTAGACGTGCAGTGAAGCGGGTCAGTCCTTCTGGATCATCACTTCCGTGGCTTTGACCACAGTGGTGACGGTGTCGCCCTTCTTTAGCTTGAGTTCGTCGGCGCTACGCCGGGTGATGGCGCTCTCGATTAGATTGTCTCCGACGCGAACAACCACGTGGGCCATAACGTCGCCCAGTTGAATTTCTTCTATTGTTCCCCGCAGTTTATTTCTGGCTGAGATTGGCATGCAGTCATTATAAGTCAGGAGCGAGCTCATGAGTTTCCGCCGGCTGAGTCTGATCGCGATGATGGTGGTTGGCTGTATCTCGCAGCTATGTGTGGGCCAGGAAATAAGCGTCGCCGCGGCGGCGGACCTGCAATTCGCCATGCAGGATATTGCTGGCCGCTTTCAGAAGGAAACCGGCAAGACGGTAAAGCCAATCTATGGCTCGTCGGGAAACTTCTTCCAGCAGATTCAGAGTGGCGCGCCCTTCGAGGTATTCTTTTCCGCGAATCTCGACTATCCCAAAAGACTGGAAGCTGCTGGACTAACCGAGCCCGGCAGCTACTACGAGTATGCAAGAGGCAGAATTGTGATTTGGGTTCCGAGCGGCTCGAAACTCGATCTGGGCTCCGGAATGAAGGCGTTGCTGGATCCTTCGGTGAAGAAAATCGCCATCGCCAATCCGCAACACGCTCCCTATGGCCAGGCCGCGGTGGCTGCGATGCAGCGAGAAAAGATCTACGACAAACTGAAGGACAAGTTTGTCTTGGGTGAAAACATTTCGCAAACCGCATCGTTTGTTGTTTCAGGCGCAGCGGATGTGGGCATCGTGGCTCTGTCGCTGGCCTTATCGCCAAACATGAAAGACAAGGGACGTTACGCTGAAGTGCCCTCAGAAGAATATCCACCGATTGAGCAGGCATGCGTGATCCTGCGCTCGTCCAAGAATAAGGACGTTGCGCGGCAATTCTTATCATTCATCAAGACGGGCGCCATAAGCGATGTGTTGAAGAACTACGGCTTCGACGTGCCCTCTGACTCAACCAAGTGAGCGGCAATGGATATCGCTGGGCTTGCCACTAGCGCCCTAAGCGCTGTAAGCCTTGTTGGGCGCGGTTGAAGGTGTGGGCCATAGCTAGAGCGGTGCGATATTCGGCTTCGGCAGCCGGGCGATCACCTTGTTTCTCGAGCAGTTGGCCGAGAAGGTAGTGGGCTTTGAAACAGGGCCATTCCTCCACAGTGGTGGAGGCGAGATAGCGCCGAACCAGCCGTGTGGCCATGGCATCGTTACGGCTGGTACGAAATAACATGCTGGCGCCATCCATCAAGGCGGCGGGACGATCAAGGGGACGGGACTCCATAGTGTGGAGAGCCTGTTCCATCTCGTCGAGACGGTTGGTGTGCCGATAGAATCCAGCGAGATTGACCCAGGCGCGAGCGCCGCCGTGACTGACGTCGATGGCGATGCGGTATTCCTGCTCGGCTGCGTCGGGATTTTTATTTTTTTGTGCAATACGAGCCCTCACCCAATGCGCCATGCCTGGATTCAGCGGCAATAGCAGGTCGGCTTGAGCGCGCGCCTTGTCCTCACCACCGCCGACGATGCCGGGAGCCTCCAGATAAAACTCCGCGAGATCGGTGTGGGCCTCCCAACTATCAGGAGCGAATTCGACGGCACGCTCGAATTCAACCCGAACTTTTTTTGCCAGTCCGGCGGCTTTGAGGAATCCTGCGCGATCTGCCTTCTCGCCGTAGATTCGTCCCAGCCAGAGATGATGGAGGCCGTTAGAAGGGGCGAGAGCAACGGCCTTTTCGCAGGCAGGAATTCCGGAGTCCCAAGCATCAAGTTCGAATTGAGCGCGGCAAAGTAGGTTGTAGGCTTCCGCCGTGGGAGCGCTCTGGATCTGCTGTTCCAGGATTTGAATGGCCTGGTCAACGCGCCCGGCGGCGAGGAGCTCCTGAGGCGTATCGGCGGCAGCAAGGGGAAGTGACACCAGCGACAAGGTGCAAATAAGAAGGCGAGCCAGGCGCGTGATTAATCGGTCGCGACGAACGCGACACTTCGCGGGGCTCGCCCAGATCCTCGGCTGCGGCAAAAAAGCTAGCTCAGGATGACAACGGTTTTCCTCAGGGATACTGGTCGACTCCATGAGCTACTCAACCGCCTTCACGCGGGCACCGTCGATCAGGGGCTTGGTGTCGGCCGAGGACAGAGCCACTCTGGAATGCTCTGGAAGCCCAGAGGTGATTTCGACCTGCGTGAGGTTTTGCAGGGAGACTTCGACATCGCGGCGCTTGAGTTCGTTGTCGACCACCTGATAGACATACGGCTTGGTATCGTCCATCCGCACCGCTTCCCGAGGCAGGGTGAGCACGTTGCCATGTTCAGCGGTAATGATGGTGATGCCCACATTGACGTTTGGCAGGAGGCGCAGATCGTGGTTGTCGACGAAGCATGTCACCTCGCCCACATTGCGCGAGCCGCGGAGTTTGACGGTGGACGGAACGGTACTGACTGCGCCATTCCAAATGCGTCCCGGCAGGGCGTCCCATGTAACTTCGATTTTCTGGCCAGTAGTGAGGCGGCCGATTTCGGGTTCGTCGACAAAACTGCGTATCAGCATCTTCGAGAGATCACCTTCCTGCAACAGCAGATCTCCGGTCTGCACGTAAGCCCCCTGCTTGACAGGCAACGTGTATACGATGCCGTCGAAGGGCGCGCGCACGCTGGATTTGCTGAGGGCATCCTCGGCGGCTTCGTAGGCGGCCTGCGCTTCGGCTCCCTGGGCTTGAACTTTTGCCGCCTCGGGTTTGGAGTAACGGTCTTTCTGTTTTTGCTCCAGCAGATTGCTGTCGGCCTGGGCGCGCTGCGCGGCTTCTTCGGCCTGCTGGACCTCGCCGGCAGAGGCCGCTCCTTGCTGCTGCAAGCGGCGAAGCGCCTCAAGGTTGCGCTGGGCGTCATTCCGTGCACTGCGAGCTTTGATCAGTTGAGAGTCGAGAGTGAGAACCTCTTCGCGAGTACCGCCGGTAGTGAGGTCAGCTTGATCGGCTTGGGCAGCTTTCATCTGGGCTTGCGCTCGGGCGGCCAGGCTGCGGAGGTCCCCGTCATCGAGTTGCAACAAGAGCTGACCCTTACGAACGTGGTCTCCTTCCTTCACCAGTAGGCGCTTCACGGTCGTGGCGACCGGCGAGTGGGCTTCGAAATTCTGGATGGGCTCTACTTTGCCATTCGTCGAAATCAGACTGCGGATCGATCCGCGTTCCACGGTTGTGATGCGTACCTTCAGCGGAGATCGGCGGGTGAACATCGGGACGGTCGCCAAAGCGGCAACAATCCCGACCACGAGCCAGGTGCCGCCTTTACGCGAGGTGGGACGTCCATTCGAATTGTTCGATGTTGCCAACTGATTATCTTTCAGGGAGCAGCGAGGACAACCGCAAGCACTAATTTACCACCGTGGCGACCGCGAAAAGATGCCACGCCTTCCGCGCCGTTGCCTCATTAGATGCTAGCAGCCCTCGGCGGATGCCTGAAACTGGCTCTCTAGGGATGTCCCTACGAAGCACGAGCCGGCCTGTACCACCGGGATGAAGGGCGCAACGGCTACAATATCTCCATGCCAAAACCGCGCCACTATACTCCCGAGCACGCTGAAGCCGGGTTGAACGCCAAGTTTCCGGAGATCGAAACTTGGCCGAATCAGTTTCCGGGATACGAGATTGTGATTGACGATCCGGAGTTTACTTCGGTCTGTCCGAAGACGGGACTGCCGGACTTCGGCGTGGTCACGCTGCGCTACCAGCCCGATAAGCAGTGCTTGGAACTGAAATCGTATAAAGAATACTTGCAGTCTTATCGCAACCTGGGGATCTTTCAGGAGAACGTGGTGAACCAGGTGTTAGAGGATGTGGTGCGCTGGGCGAAGCCGGTGTGGGCCGAGGTCAAGGGAGACTTCCGCCCGCGAGGTGGGATTTCGACGACCGTGGTAGCGAAATGGCCGCGACCCGGAAAGAAGTGAAATTAACGGTCATCCTGATTTCTGCGGTTTGGCAGCAACCTGCTTGTGCCGGCGTCGGGCCGTCGCAAACATGCGAGGATCATAGCTCAGCGGCTCGGCCGGGAAGACGACAATCTTTTCGAAGTCCGCATGCTGGGGGTTCAGCAGCCAGTTGTTCTCCCGGGGACTTAAGGCGGAAGGCACGACCAGGCAGCAGCTTTTTCTTTTCTGCGCAAATTGATCGCCGAAACGCGCGAGACCAGGCGGAGCCGGAGTGTCGCGCCAGTTCGATGGAAGGGCGGCGGTCTGAATTCGCTCGCGAGTTACGTTGTCGGGAACATCGCCGAAAGCCAGCAACAGGTCTTCGGGCGCATCGCCGGGATCCAAATGAACAAAATATTCGAGCATGGCGAGCGACTGGTGCTCGGAGGCATAGCTGAGGCGCGTGCCGCTGCTGGACCATCTTCCGCCATAGCGATAGGAGCCTTCGCCGTCGAATGGCGCATGGGCGAAGGGTTTGCGGAGAACGCGATAGAGCCGAGTCAACTAATTCCGCCGTAGGCGATGCGTCCGAGTACATTCTCCACCTGGCGCGCCCCCAGTTCGGTATCGATGGCGGCAAGCGGCGACGAGCCCCCCAAGGCGCGGTTGGAGCGCTTGAGCCAGAGCCGAGCGCGGCCGTGGTCACCCAGACTTTCCTCCGCCAACGCAACGATACGGGCGAGGCGGTACAGGCGGTCCGATTCGAAGCGGGCGAGCCGGCCACCGTGGCGTCTCCGCTGCAGGCTGCGTGTGGAGAGGTCCAGCGCATCAGCCAGTTCCTTCAGAGTGAGCCCCGAGGCGCGCATCAACGCTTCCACAACCGCGGGCGGAAAACCCTCGCGGATGGCTTCGCGTAGATCCTGATCGGTAGTAGGAACGCGGCCCAGGGTGCGGCGTCCCCCAAGCTCGCGGGCAACCGCCTGGAGTTCGTTTACCATTTGTCGTCTATGATAACGACAAATGGCGCGATGGTCAAATGACGCAACCGGCAATCTAGCCAAACGCTGGTCAATCCGGATTATCCGATTGCCGCCGTGCTATATTCGCTCGATCCGGTGAACTCCGCGAAACTCTATCCCCGCACGGCGCTGATCCTGCTCACGGCGCTGAACCTGCTGAACTATGTCGACCGATCAGTCCTGTTTGCGGTGCAGCCTCTGGTGCAAACTGAATTTCGATTGAGCAATACGCAGGTTGGCTATCTTACCAGCGCATTTCTACTGTTCTACATGGTCTCGGCGCCGTTCGTGGGGCCTCTGGCGGATCGTTATTCACGCAAGAAAATTATTGTTGGCGGCGCGATCTTCTGGAGCGGGCTCACGCTGCTCACGGCGGTTACGCATACCTACACCGAACTGCTCATTCGTCACACACTGGTCGGCATTGGCGAGGCGACCTTCGTGACCATTGCGCCAACGTTTGTTGCCGACCTGTTTCCGGAAGAGAGGCGGGGGCGGATTCTGGGAGTTTTCTATCTCGCGATCCCCGTGGGAACGGCGGCGGGATACTTGTTGGGGGGCAAGCTGAGTCCGCATTATGGATGGCGGTTTCCTTTTTATATTGCAGCGGTTCCAGGCTTTGTGCTGGCCTTGGCGGTGCTGTTCCTGCATGAACCGGAGCGAGGGCAGTTTGACTCTGTGAAGGATAATGCAGTCGACGATTTGTTGCCGGCAGATTTCTCAGGCGGCGGTCTGAAGAGGTTCTTCGCAACGGCGTACTCCTATGTGAGGAAGCTATACGCCGCACTGGCGCGCAATCCGGCGTTCTGGTCGTCGACTCTTGGCATGGCGATGATGACCTTTGCATTAGGCGGAATACAGGTATGGATGCCGACATTTTTGTCCCGCGCGCGCGGATATTCGCTGGAGTCGGCGAACTTCATGTTCGGAATCATTATCGTGGTGGATGGCATTGTGGCCTCGCTGGCCGGAGGATGGTTGGGAGATTATTTGCTGCCACGCTTGAAGGGATCGTACTACTTTGTTTCAGCAGCGAGCATGGCTCTGGGCGTTCCCTTCATGATTGTGGCCTTGTTCACGCGCGGCCCGGCCATGTTGCCGGCGATTGCGCTGGCGGCGTTTTTTCTGCTGCTCAATACTTCGCCGCTGAATGCCGCGGTCATTAATTCGGTGGGAGCGCACATCCGAGCCACTGCACTGGCTGCGAACATTTTCGTTCTTCATTTCCTCGGAGACGTGCCTTCGCCGACTCTCATGGGATATGTGGCCGACAAGAAATCGTTGCAGGCTGCGTTCGTCTTGCCGGTGATCGCGATGGTCGCTTCCTCTGCCATACTGTTTTATGGGATGAGATTTGCTCCTGCAGGGCGGACCGCTACTCCGCAAGCAGGGAAAACCTAGGCGCCGATGTACTACTTTCACTGGATTGCCGGCACGATTCTCGCGCTGGCATGGTTCTCGCGCATCGTGGATGCGGCTCTAGGCATGCCCAGTGTTGCCGATATTTCTCAGCCGGAATGGGATCGCAGATCGACTGGCGACTCGGTCAACCGCCGAGTATCGATTATTGTGCCGGCGCGGAATGAAGAAGAGGATATCGAACTGTCCTTGACCCGCTTACTCGAACTCGACTACGACAACTATGAAGTGATTGCAGTGAATGATCGCTCCACGGATCGGACTGGGGAGATCATGGAAAGGGTGGCGGAAAATCCGGTTCTTACAAGCGGACGCCTGCGCGTGATTCATCATCGGGAACTGCCGGCGGGATGGTTGGGAAAGACCCATGCCATGTGGACGGCGACGAATGAGGCGACTGGCGACTGGCTCTTGTTTACTGACGCTGACGTTTTATTCAAGCCGGATTCCGTGCGGCGGGCAATCGCTTATGCCGAGGCGAAAAAGGCGGATCACGTGGTGTTATTTCCGCGGATCATTATGAAGCAGCCGGGCGAATACATGATGATCGCGTTTTTTCATACTATGTTTGTTTTCGGGCATCGGCCGTGGAAGGTGGCTGATCCAAAGTCGCAGGATCACATGGGGGTGGGAGCATTCAATTTGATTCGGCAAAGCGTGTATGAGGCGGTCGGAACCTATAAAGCGTTGCGGATGGAAGTGATCGACGATATGAAGCTGGGCAAGGTCGTGAAGAACGCGGGCTACGCTCAGCGCAATGTTTTTGGCGGTGATTTGATTTCTCTTCGCTGGGCCAATGGTGCCATGGGTGTGGTCAATAATCTGACGAAGAATTTCTTTGCCATCTTGTCGTTTCAGTGGCCGCGCACGCTGATCTCGGCATTCGGGTTGGCGTTTCTGAATCTCATGCCGTTTCTCGGGGTGTGGCTGGCACATGGATGGGCGCGCCTACCCTATGTCGTGGCTCTGGGTTCAATGTTTTCAATTTACCTGGGGATGTCGTTGCGCTCGGGCGTGCCAGCTTATTACTTTCTGCTGCATCCGGTGAGCACGGCGCTGTTTATCTACACCTTGCTGCGCTCCATGTTTCATGCGCTGTGGAATGACGGAATCATCTGGCGGGGGACGAGGTATCCGCTGGAGGAGTTGAGGAAGGGGATGGTGTGACAGATAGACGCGATCGGATTGAACCTCACTTAAGCGCCGAGGGAACATGGAGACACAAGAAAACATCGTCACTGTTTTACTTTTGTAGTTCGCTTTCGGCATCTGTTTCATTCCTCTAGATGGCGCCGGTGTTGGGCGTGCCTTTGACTTTCGCGGGCTGCTTAGCAGGGGACGCATGCGGCCGGCGCTGTAGTGGCCTTGCTTTTCCACATCGTAGTTCTTGGGCATGGGGGGTTAAAGTTCAACCGCCGGTGAGCTGGCTCGGCCGGTTCCAAGATTATTTCCGCGCGGCCGTCGTAGAGTCTTATGGGGCCGTGAATCTCGATGACGCGTCCTCCGAGAAGCGGCGCACGTCGCCAACATCTCTAAGATCCGATGCGAAAACAACCACCGAGAACGGGCACGCCGCTTGCTGTTCGCGGAAGCCGATGAAGTGGACTCCTTTTGCTCCGGCCTACACGCGCAAGATTTTACCCGTAATGCATTTGGTTTCGCCGAAGTGCTGGGCGGCTTTGTGAATGGCGAGACCGTCGGAAGCTGATAGCGGCGCGGAGTAGGATGGCCACTGCGATTCCACGCATGGCCGGGCGAGGCAGAACCGGGCAGTCTTCGACTTCGCTCAACCCGGCCGCGGGACGGCTGCCCGACCTTCCAGCCAGTGAGCTTCCGCAGGTCACGATTCTACGAGGGGAACACTTGGCGCGAGCGTTGGGGCGAGACAAAAAGCAAGCGGCTTCCCGGAATGAAACCCGGCACAGGAAATCCGAAGGATACGCTTCGGTTCGGCCCGGCGCCTCGGAGCTAAATCCCGAAGCGTAAACGGCTCTGGGCGGCACGGCGGAAGCCGTGCCCTACCCATACCATTTGTGACTTGGCAGAAAGTCTTACTTGAAACCTTTGACTGCGGCGGTCTCGTCGTCCTTCACATCGAAGACGGTGTAGAGCTTAGTGATCTGGAGGAGGTCATGCACCTTCTTGGTGAGGTGAAGGAGTTTTAGTTCGCCGCCCTGGTTTTTGGTTGTGGTAAAGGCGCTGACCAGTTCGCCAATGCCGGAGCTATCGATGTAGTTGACTTCCGCAAGATTCAAGATGATCTTCTTATTGCCTTTGGATAGCAAGTCGCGTACGGTGTCGCGCAAGGTGACGCTGCCCTCGCCCAGAGTGATCCGTCCACTGCAATCCACAATGTTGACTCCGTCCACCTGCCGCGTGCTAAGTTTCATGCTCACTGAGACCCCTCCTTGTTGCCCACGGATGAGCCGTGGACGTGCTTAATGAGTTTCACTTCTGTACCTGTCTGGGACGGGCGGATTTCTACCACGTCCATAAAAGAACGCATGAGAAAAATGCCACGACCTGAAGTCTTGAGCAGGTTTTCCGGAGCGAGAGGATTCGGAATTCCGCTCAAGTCAATACCTTTGCCCTGATCGCGAATCGTGATGACCAGATCCTCAGGAGTTCGCTCAAAGGCCAGGGTTACTTTTTTATCTGGTGCATATTTATTGCCGTGCAGGACGGCGTTGACCGCGCCCTCGCGCACCGCCATGGAAATCTGCATCACTTCGTCTTCCCCAAAGCCCAATTCAGTGGCAATGCGGGTGGCGCTTTCTTCCGCATGGTCCACGGTTTCCAAAGTGGAATCGAGCGTATAGGAGACCTGTTGCTCCATGGCGATAGATTACGTCTTAGACCCGCACCTGTCCTCTGAATTGCCCGTAAGGGTTCGCCGCAGGCCGCATGCAGCGAATGCGGTAGTTTGCCTGTCAGAGCAGGCAGTTGTCAACGAGAGCCGTGTCTTTCGCATTAAAAACAAGCCTGCGCATGAAACGATGAATCTCTTTGTCGCACTATCTTTACGAAACTTAGACACCGGGACGGGGGAAAAAGCTGGCCTGAAGCAATCTTAGGACGCGCCATTCCCCGCGCTCGGGTCAGTGAAGAAAAGAGGCTGTGCAATGACAATGACAATGATTTCGGCTGTGATAGTGCAGGATCAGACTCTTGGTGCCGCTCTCGGCGCCATATTCATGATCATAATGCTCGCGCTGACGGTGCTGTTCTTCGTCGGCTTTTGGAAGGTCTTTACCAAGGCCGGTCAGCCGGGGTGGGCCGCGCTGATCCCGTTCTACAACGCCTATATCCTGACCAAGATCGCTGGCAGGCCCGGTTGGTGGGTGCTGATGCTGATGATTCCCTTTGTCAACCTTGCCTTCGGGATCCTACTCGCCATTGATATTGCGAAGGCATTCGGCCAAGGCGCAGCGTTCGGTGTCGTCCTTCTATTTATGCTGAGCGGCATCGGCTACCTGGTTCTCGGTTTCGGGGACTACCGTTATGTAGGGGCGCCAGAATT
>DATNKA010000992.1:0-2279 GCA_035603655.1 Candidatus Acidiferrales bacterium
CGCTTACGTGGCTGACATTTCCGGACACGGCCTGGCCGCCGGCCAGTTGATGGGAATGTTGAAGACGGCGGTGCGTGTCTCCCTCCAGTTCCGACAGGAACCGGTGGCCGTACTGGAAAGTGCCGACCGCGTTCTTCCGGCGGTCAAGGAGGCGAATATGTACGCGACCATCGCGCTTCTGTACTTCGACGGCTCCTCCGAAGTGGAATATTCGTTATCGGGTCATCCGCCCATCCTTCACTATCGCGCCCCGACCGAGGACATCGCGCGACTCGCCATGGAGCAGCTTCCATTGGGCTTGATTCCCGGGGGGCGCTATTCGAGCCAGCGCGTCCGCTATTCCGCGCGGGATCTGTTTCTGATGATTTCCGATGGGATCTCGGAGGTACCCGACGAGAACGATGAAGAATTTGGTCTGGATCGCCTCGAGCATTTACTCAGGAAAAACGCCGCGCAGCCACTCCCCCAGCTATGGGAGTTGATCATGGGCGAAGTCGAACGACACGGCGTGCAGCAAGACGACCAGACATTGCTGCTGCTCCGCGTCCGCACCTAGCAAGCATCCGCCGCTCGTATTGCGAGTCATACCGCGCGGTTCGATTACGGTTTGGGGTTGACCATTAACCGACTAAACTCGTTGCCTGCGCGGGATCGACACGTGGTGAGCCTGACTGTTGCAAAATCTCTATAACTCTCACCGACCGGGATTCTGAGCGCGGGCTGGTTTGGTCACTTGGCCCTGCACAATTTTCCAATCGAATCGTCGCAAGCCTTTAAAAACTGCTGGCGTAGCGTTCCGGCCACGCTTTCGGTCACCAGCCAGATAGTTGTACATTTACACCGATGAAATCTTCCATGCGGTGGGTCTGCCTCTACCTGTTGCATCTCCTTGCAGCGACATTCGGCGTTCAATTGGCGACCGCAATTTTACTGAACGTAATCCTGAAGCCCCTCTTGGAGCCGTGGATAAGCCATGCCCAGTTAATCTCGGGCGCGAACGGACCCGGCTACGCTCTACCGGTCGTTCTGGCTGCTATTGCGGGGTATTTCAGCTACGTCCGATTCAAAGGTGATTATCGCTTTTGGGTTTGGATTGTGCCGACTGTGTATCTGGTGACCAAGATAATCTTGTGGGCACCATCCAGTGTTCTGTCAGACCACAGCTGGGGCACAACTCTGGCTCACTTCTTCGTAGGTACGCCTCCCCATTACCCCGAAAGGAACGTCACGATACCTTTTTACACGTCTTTGTCCTACACATTGGGAGCCCTGTTGGACGCAGGCAATGTGTTTCGCTTCCAGCGTCCGAGCGCGAGTGCTGACCGTTAGACCGCAATCGCCATTGCACTCAACAACCCCTATGGAAAGCTCGCCTGCACGGGCGAATCCCCAGCGTCTTTCAGCTGAAACTGAGAGACGGGTTGGCATGTGGAATAGCCCGCAAGACTCGTCGAATCGGACTCTGGATCGTCGCGAGTGACGCGATAGCTCCGGATGGAATAACAGGTAACGTTACTCTGCTCGCCTGCTCGCAGTTGAAGGTTACGCCGGTCCGATAGACCGATTTCGTCCGAGTGAAAAGGCGGTGGGAGCCCGGGCGCAAGAACGTGCCTGCGAAACTCAGGCGGAGGAATGATTTCGTCGAGGCGGATGCTGGGCTCGGGATTCCTGTCCAGCGAGGACTGCGACGCAACCGGCGCAGCGCATACCGACAATAGCAACGAGAGAACTAGAAGGCGGGGAATGCACATAAAACCCTCCTCATTCACCGACACTATAGCTCCCATCATTATAGCTCCCATGCTGTTCTACACAGCTGAGCACAGGGAAGGGGAACGACTGGAGTTGGAGTTTGGAGTGCACCCCACCCAATCCAAACGGCGAGGGCACAACTTTGAAACCGGACATTTCATTTGCTACCAAAACCGGACATCCTGACTTGCTATTAACAGGACCGCCTACATCGCCAGACGTACCTACTTCTCCAACAAGCGAGGTTGTTCTGGCGCTAGGTCGGGCAGTACGATGTTTTGAGTAAGTAAGACCTGAGTAAAAACCGTTTTTCCGTTCCAGGGAAACGGGTGGATTCCCATGATGCAGTCCTCTTCCGGTAGTCCTCGGCGCTCTCGTCCTTCTCGGAATTTGGAGCGCGAAGAATCTCAGCTTTGGCGATGGATATTACTTTTCATGGTGCTGCTGGCAGCGGGGTTTGCCGCACTCGCGTGGGAGCGCCTGGAAAGCTTGCCTTACCATCTGGGCCCGATGGCGTTGGGTGTGCT
>DATNKA010000993.1:0-2248 GCA_035603655.1 Candidatus Acidiferrales bacterium
CGGGTCGACCCCGACTTTAATTGCGGCAACCGACAGTTAACTATCCCGCCGTAGATATGGGCTTGGAAAAGGACTGCACTGCCAATTGTTCATCTTCCTTGATGTCGAGGATCCTGTCCAGGTGAGTGATCCGCAGCGCCTCCAGAACCGTGGGGGACGGGCTCAACAATTTGAGTTCACCACCCTGCCGTCGTAGGCTAGTGTAGTTCCGAACCAACTCTCCTAGTCCGGAGCTGTCGATGTACTTCACAGCCTTGAGATTGAGCAGGATCTTTCTCTGCCCCTTCTTGGCCAACTCGCCAATAACGTCAGCGAGAATCACTCCGCTTCCCGGACCGAAGGCAAGTGCTTCGCCCACACTGATGCGCCCGCTCAGGTCAAGCATCGTGACATCTCCGCTCTGACGAATCTTGTATTCCAGCATTGCCGTCATTCCTCCTGACTGCCACGAAAACTGAATCGAATCGAAATTCCTTTAGCCCTCGAGAACCTTAGGTTTAGAGCCATCGCGCCCTGCCGTCCCTCAATTCGCGGATTATCTCGAGGTAGCGGAACACTGCCAATATAAGCCTAAACTCGTCGGTTAACAGCAACCGCAATGAGGACTCATCCTCGAGTTCTTGTTAAAGAAATCGCGATAACGCTCACTGACCGGGGTTCTGAGTGCTATCGCCTTTTTCAACAACCGTCGATTGCAGCGACCAAGAAACCGTGCGCATAGAATCAGCGAACAGCCGGAGTGACAGAGACAGCAAATCACACGCGAGAACATACTCACTCGAAGATGCCGCCCTTTCCGTTGGTCCCGGAATCAGTGCATGGCTCCGTACCTCGATAGGATGCGCGCTTGAGGCAGTAACTGTCCCGTCTCGTCCGTTAACCAGACATCGTAGCGGTAAAACATTATTGGTCCTAGAGGGATGCTTGGGGCGACGCTAGCGAAGGTGTCGACTATTTCCTGTATGCCTTGATCAAGCGACTCATGGTTTGGAGTGGGGAAGGAGCTTTTCGAAAGAAAACCCCATTCCGTAACCCACAACGGTTTACTCCGTCCCAGCTCGTCCGCATCTTGAATTAAGGTGCCGCGAACAGACCCCACAATGTCTCCCGGCCAGGGGTAAATGTGTGTCCCGTAACCATCCACGTGGTACTGAGAGTTCTCCAGATAATTGAACCCGTTCACATCTCGCAGCCGGGCGACTAATGCAGCTGGGTGAGACATGTGGCGCCAGGGTTTGTCCCATTTATCACTGGCGTGGGCCATACCGAACGTAATAATCTTGGAGTGCGGAAAGTAATTAGGATCCCGGATAACCAGCGCAGCGGCTTTGAGGAATTCGCCGTAACCACGCAACCAGGTCTCGATCTCCTTCTCAGACGCCTGGTGCCCAACGGGCACGTCGGCGTCGTAGCAGGTGGTGTCAAGTTCGTTGCCAATTTCGAAGGCATCAATACTCAGATTGGCGGCTTTTACGGCGTCGAGTACGGCACGCAAATGCTGAATGAATTTGATCAAATTGATTTGGCTTAGTCTTCCGTCACCGCCTGACCATCCACAGATCTTCTTGAAATCGTCTCCTGCATTGGCAAAGGGTTTGTCATAATCCAGATACGATGGGAGGACGTTTACAAGCATTTTCAAATTGTTTCGCTTTACCAGCCTGACTTCGTTGACGAATTTATCCAAAGCTTCAGGCTTTCCTGCGGCGGAAAGAACATCCCGGAACCATTTGGCATGTAGTGAGCGGATGCCCTCTATTGTCTGCTGTTGGGTCGACTCACTCGCCTTAGTCAGATTGGAACGATCAATGCCGAGTTCCAGAGGCGACTGTGCTAGCGCGGGAAGCGAAGATACGGCAAGGATGCAGGCAAGGCATAAGGTAAAAGTAGGAGAGTGTTCCAAGTGACACCTCTCGACGGATTCTACGCTCAGGCCATTTAGAAGTGACAGTTGGCGTAACATCGCCATAACACGTTTCGGCCTGGACCAAAGATCGAGCTGATTCTCGGTGAGCGTAATCGCGGCCACGACTTAACCGAACGGAGAAAAGACAAACCGGCGAGGGCATGCTCGCAGATGAAAGACGTTCTATTGAGGGACTTTTTCAACACCCACGCCTGATTGCGACAGTTATCAATCTGTCTTGCGAAGCAAGTTCTCCGAGCTGGGCTGGTCAAGGTTGGGTAGTTGCTGCAACCATGTCTGCAAAAAACCATTGGGATCGAACTGGATTATCTCGATAGGCTC
>DATNKA010000994.1:0-8586 GCA_035603655.1 Candidatus Acidiferrales bacterium
CGGAGGAGAAGGGGCATCCTTGCCAGCTCGCAGTGAGCCTCCGGCGTTTCTCCCTCTTACCCCCACGTCATTCTACTTTTGCAGGTTTCTTCCCGTGCTCCCGCCAGCCTTCAATAATCAGGTACAACACAGGGATAAAGAAAAGATTCAGCACAGTCGACATGATCATGCCGCCGAAGACAGTTGTACCCACCGAATGACGTCCATTTTCGCCAGCTCCCGTGGCCAGCACCAGGGGTACAACACCCAGAATAAACGCGAGCGAGGTCATGATAATCGGGCGAAAACGAATCGCTGCCGCTTGCACCGCTGCCTCTACAAGCGGAATCCCGCGTCCGCGCAATTGCTCGGCGAACTCCACGATCAGAATCGCGTTTTTGCTGGAAAGCCCGACCAGCATCACCAATCCCACCTGGCAGAAGACGTCATTCTGGAGGCCTCGTATCCATTGCGCTCCCAGTGCGCCCAGCAAAGCCATAGGAACGGCAAGCAACACGATGAACGGCAATACGAAGCTTTCGTACTGTGCCGAAAGTGTGAGATACACAACGAGGGTTCCGAGTGCAAATAAGAGCAGCGACGTGCCGCCGGCCTGCAACTCTTCGAGCGACAGCCCCGTCCAGCTATAGGAAAACCCCTGCGGCATTTTGGTGGCGAGCTGATCCATAGCAGCGATCGCCTGACCAGAACTGTACCCGGGCGCGGCCGAGCCATCGATCTCCGCCGAGCGGAACAGGTTGTAGTGGCTGATGACCTGCGGGGTTGTGGTCTGCGTGACGCTGATCAGATTGTCCAGAGGAATCATCGCCCCGCTGTCGGAACGCACGTAAAACTGCTTCATGTCCTGCGCTTCCGCCCGAAACTGCCTATCCGCCTGTACGTAGACTCGATAGGACCGATTGTTGAAATCGAAATCGTTGACATAGGACGAGCCCATATAGACGCCGAGCGTGTCGGTAATCTGCGAGAGGGGCACGTGCAGACTCTTCGCCTTTTCGCGGTCGATGGTCACAAGATACTGCGGATCGCTCGCGGTGAATGGCGTATACAGGCCGACCAGATCTTTGCGGGCGGTCGCTGCCTGAATTATGCCGTGGGTGGCGGCAGAGAGTTCCTCCAGGGTGTGCGAAACCTGGTCCTGGACAACGAATTGGAAGCCTCCGAATTGTCCCAGGCCCTGTACGGCGGGAGGAAGCGTGGCAAATGCGATGGCTCCTGAAATCGAAAACAGACGGGGTCGAACCCGGTTCAGAATTGCCGACGCGGTATGCTCCTTCCCCTTGCGCTGTGAGTACGGCTTGAGAGGAACGAAAATAATTCCCTGGTTCGAGGCGCTGCCGGAAAAACTGAAGCCCGCGATCGAGAACGTACCCTCGGATTCCGAGACATCACTCAGCAAATCTGAAACCTGTTTCCCAATTGCTTTCGTGTACTCGAGTGAAGCCCCTGACGGCGCCTGGATGACAACAATGAAATACCCCTGGTCTTCGTCAGGCACGAAGCCCCGGGGCACGCGCATGAACACAAAATAAGCCAGCCCCAGACCGGCGAAAAACAGCACCATCATTGCCAGCCTGTATTGCAGCGCGTAATGCAGCAAGCCGCGGTACCCGCGCGTGACGGCAGCGACGCCATCGTCAAACTTTTGCAGCCACCACCACTTTTGCCGGTGGGGGCCGCTCAGAAAAATTGCCGCCAGCACGGGAGCCAGGGTGAGCGCGTTGAAAGCGGAAATGGCAATGGAAAATGCGATGGTCAGAGCAAACTGGCGAAACAGAATTCCGGTCGTCCCGGGGAAGAAGGCAACGGGAACAAACACGGCACACAGCACCAGCGAGGTGGCGATGACGGCGCTGGTAATCTCGGCAGTGGCGGCGGCGGCCGCTTTGTGGGAGTCGTGTTCGCCTTCAGCGATATGGCGCTCAATGTTTTCAATCACGACGATAGCGTCGTCGACGACCAGGCCGGTGGCGAGGGTGATGCCGAACAAGGTCAGCGTGTTGATGGAGAAACCCAGCAATTTCACAAAGATGAAGGTGCCGATGAGCGAAACCGGAGTGGCGATGAAGTGAATCATCGTCGTCCTCCAGTCGCCGAGAAAGATAAAGATCACCAGGATGACCAGAAGGATCGCCGAACCTACCGTGTAGACTACGTCGCGGATCGACTCCCCCACAGCGTCGGTGGTGTCGAAGGCGACTTTGTAGTGCATTCCCGGCGGGAATTTTTTTGAGAGCCGCTCCAGTTCGGCAATGGCGCGCCGGTCGACGTCGAGCGCATTCGCGGTGGAGAGCTGAGTGACACCCATGCCGACTGCGTCCTGACCGTTAAACTGCAGGTCCGAACTGTAATCTTCCGCGCCCAGTTCGGCGCGGCCTACATCCTTCAGGCGGACTAAGGTGCCGTCGGCATTCGTCTTGAGAATTATGTTCTCGAACTGGCCAGCCTCGCTGAGACGCCCAACCGCGCGCACGCTGATCTGATATTGCTGTCCCTCCGGGGCAGGCTGCTGACCCACCTGCCCGGCCGCCACTTCCACATTCTGTTCGGAAAGAGCGTTCACTACGTCCGGCGCGGTCAGTCCCCGTCCCGCCATGCGCACCGGATCCAGCCACAGCCGCATGGAATACTTGCGCTCTCCGAAAATAATTACGTCAGCCACCCCCGGAATACGCTTCAGCGCATCCCTGACGTAAATATCGAGGTAGTTGCTCATGAACAACGTGGAGTATTTGTTGTTGTCGGAGATAATGGCGGCGCCAAAAACGAAATTCTGCGAACTCTTCGCGGTCGTGATGCCAATGGCTTTTACGGCGGCGGGCAGCCGTCCTTGTGCTGTGTTGACGCGGTTTTCGATGTCGACCGTGGCCAGGTCCGGATCCCGGTTTATGTCAAAGGTGACAGTGACACTACTCGAGCCATCATTGCCGCTGGTGGAGGTCATATACTTCATCCCCTCCGCCCCGTTGATCTGCTGCTCCAGCGGAATGGTGACGGCACTCTCCACCGTCTGCGCGCTGGCTCCGATATAAGCGCTGGAAACGCTCACCTGTGGCGGCGCGAGATTGGGAAATTGCGAGATCGGAAGCGTGGGGATTACAGCAGCGCCCGCCAGAACAATCAGCAGCGCGCAAACCGTGGCGAACACCGGGCGTTGAATAAAAAAGTTAACGAACATAGAAGGTCGGGCGTCGGCGGAACACTACGCAACTAAGAGTCAGGATTTGGTCGGGCGGGCATCTTGCATGGGCCGCTGAACGGCTGATGGCAAATGCCAACCGCTACCTTCATTCTTAAAAACTGTGAAAGAGAGCTGAAGTCCGCAAGCGAACCCGGCTTTCTCAGCTTTGCGGAATCACTGGTGCTCCATCGAGAAGGAACTGGGTTCCCGATACAATCACCTTGTCACCCGGCTTGAGTCCATCCTGGACTTCGTAATCGTTCCCCACGGTCTGTCCGATCTTAAGCGCCTTCTGCCGCGCCACGTAGCCGCCGTTTTGCGGCTCGGCAACGAACGCGAAATATTGGCCCGCGAGCCGCGACACGGCGAGGATCGGAACCTCCGGATTGTTGTGCGTACCCCAAACGATGCGTGCCCGGATAAACTGCGATTGACGGAGCGCCTCATTGCTGTTTGCGATGCGCGCCTTTACTAGAATGGTTTGCGTAGCGTTGTCCACTTGCGGCGAAATAAAGCTGACACGGCTGTTGGCCATCACCTTGCCGTTGCTGTCCAGGACCTGCACCGGCAGATTCGTCTTTAACTGCGTGGCGTGGTCGATCGGCACGTAGACGTACACTTCCATACTTCCAGGCTTGTCGACCGTCGTAAGCTGCGTGGAGGTGATGACCCGGTCGCCCACGCGAACCGGAATGTCTCCAACGATTCCGCTCCACGGCGCCACGACCTTGTAATAGTGCAACTGAACCTGCTGTTCACTCACTTGTGCGTCCAGCGAGTCCATCTGGGCCTGAGCCGCGTCCATGGCGGACTTCGCCTGATCGAGATCCTGCTTGCTCACTACCCCCGCAGAGTAGAGTCCTTGGGCGCGCTCGTACTGCTGTGTGGTCCACTTCAGGTTCGCCAGCTGCGCCGCCCGTGAGCTTTCCTGACTCTTTACCGTGGCCTGTTGCTTGAGCGGATCGATCTCCATCAGAGCGGCACTGGCGTTCACCGACTCTCCCGAATGCACCAGGATGTTCGTAACCTGACCTTCGACCTGCGGCATGATGACGGCGGAGTCGCGCGACTTCAGCGTGGCCACGTATTCCGTAGCATCATTGACCGGAGTTGCGTGCGCCACCTCCACTTTGACCGGCATTCCGGGGGGAGCCTGGGCGTGAGCATCCCGCGGGGCGTTATTCGAGCAAGCCAAGGTTGCCCCACCGATGGCAAGGGTTAGCAGGAGAAGGCTCTGAACCAAATGTCGTCGAAGTTTCATCAACATGAACTCACGGTTACCGATCCAACCACGATCAACAACTACAATACCGAATCCGAAGCCCTCAGGAAAGCCCTGAACCTGTTTAGACGACGGAATGGTGCAAGCGTTAGGCGCCGGGGGCACAAAATAACTCCAGCCGCACGTTGCCCCAGCAGGTTTTGCAGGTGGTTGCTCTCCTCACACATCATCTCACTCTGCTACATTGTTTCGCTATGGAGCAACTTCCCCAGCCTACACGCAGCTTCGCCAGCGACAACAATGCTGGTGTCCACCCCGAGATTCTCGCGGCGGTCGCACGGGCTAACCAGGGTCACGTGGTGGCCTACGGAGCCGATCCCTACACATCGTCGGCGATCAAGAAGTTCGAAGAACATTTCGGCGCCGACATTGCCGTTTTTTTTACTTTCAACGGTACCGGCGCGAATGTTCTCGGGCTGCAAGCCTTGACTCGCTCCTTCCACTCAGTACTGTGCAGCGCCTACGCCCACATCTACACCGACGAATGCGGCGCGCCGGAGAAGTATACTGGCTGCAAATTGATTCCGCTGCCGCAGCGGGACGGCAAGATCACGCTGGAGTCCGTGCGCCATGCCTACCATGGCGTCGGCGATGAACATCACTCTCAGCCCCGCGTCATTTCTATCACGCAATCGACAGAGATGGGAACGGTCTACCAGCCCCAGGAGATTCAAGCGCTCGCACAATTTGCACACGAGAATGGCATGTTTCTGCACATGGACGGGGCCCGGATTGCCAACGCGGCCGCTTCGCTGGGACAGACCCTCCGCCGGGCTACGCGTGACCTGGGAGTAGACGTGCTCTCCTTTGGCGGCACGAAAAACGGAATCCTGGGAGGCGAAGCGGTTGTCTTTTTCCAATCTGGACTGAGCCATGACTTCCTTTTCCTGCGCAAGCAAAGCATGCAGTTGGCATCGAAGATGCGCTTCATCGCCGCTCAATTTGAGGCCTTGCTCACCGCCGATCTCTGGCGGCGCAGCGCGGAACATGCCAACCGCATGGCCCGTTTGCTGGAGGAAGAAGTCAGTCGGATTCCCGGTGTCAAAGTTGTATGGAAGGTGGAAGCGAACGGCGTCTTCGCGCAGATTCCGCGGCACTCTATCGAAAAAATCAAGCGGCATTACTTCTTCTACATGTGGATGGAGGAGGAATCGATCGTGCGCTGGATGTGTTCGTTCGATACCACGGAGGAGGATATCCGCGAGTTTGTGAAGGTGGTCGCGGAGGCGGCGAAGGGATGATGAACATTGGCCAACTGCGCGATTAACGATTGCTTTTTCTCTGGTTTTTGACTAAATTGGCCCATCCTCCAAATACATAATTAATCAGCCGGGTCGTTTGATCCCAGGAGTGGTTGATGAGCCGGAAGTGGTTCAGCATTGTCATCCTAGTTGCCGCAGCGATATTTCTGTTGAACGTGTCCAGTTGCGGATTCAACCAGCATCTTGTTTCGATTCAGGTTGTTCCTCCGGGGGCGACGTTTAACTCGGTCGGATCGAGCATCATATTTAAGGCAATGGGTACCTACGACCATCCACCCGAAACCAAAGATATTACCGATATAGTCACGTGGTCGGTCGACGCGCAAAACCTGGTCACCATCACGAACACGAGTCTTGTGACCGCCTTAAGCATCTGCGGTAGCGGAAACCTGACGGCCAGCTTCTACGACAGTCCGAATCTGGTCACCGGTTCGGCATTCCTTACCGGAGGTGGTGCGGGCACGGCAAGCTGTAGCGAGGCAATTTTGACTGTAAATATTGTGGGAACCGGGGGAAATGTGGTGGATTCCACTGGCGTAATCAAGTGTCCCGGAACCTGCTCTGCTAACTACGCTCTGGGCAGCACGATCGGCCTCACCGCAACTCCAACCGGCGGATCTTCGCAGGTGACGTGGACGAACTGCAGTAGTTTTACCGGCGATACTTGTACCGTCGTGCTCAACTTTGATACCACCGTGACGGCAACCTTCAACTGAGAACGCTCGATTTCTATTCTCGCTCCCCCAGCAGCTTCCCCAGCGTAGGTTTGTGCTTCTCCGGGTCCTTCTTCTTGTGGGGAACAACCTTGGCCGCTGGGGGCGCACCCAGGCGTTCTCGCGCCAGTTCTTTCACGGCCTGCACGGCTTCAAAGCGCTTTATCTTTTTCTTGCGCGCCATTTTCTTGTGTACCCGTGATCCATGTTGCCATAGCTTTGTCCGCTGCAAAACTGCAATAATGATTCTTCGCGGTTGAATCGACCGGCCCGTGGTTGAGAAACGGTTGAACCGGCAGACGACCAAGACTAGCGACCGGCGACGATCTCATGGAAGAACGCGATTTTTTTGACGAACGCACCGAGAGAAAACCAGCAACTCTAAATTGTCCCCACTGCCACCAGGCGGCAGAGTATGAAGTGACCTGGGTGGTGCGTACGAAAAGACGCCAGCTTGGCGGGCGCGCGGACGAGCGCGACCGCGCGCGTTTCGCCAAATTCCGATCGTACATGGTTCGCAAGGACGACATGATGGCGTGCAAGAACTTGCGCTGTCGCAAGCGGTTCGAGATTTCCGGCCAGTCGACGGTGATCACCGAGTAGGCTTCCCGTGCTGTCTCTCACGAATACGAATAAATGAACAAGGCCGCATTTCCTCTGGCGGCTGCTGCTCGTTTATACTTCAAGGTTTTCCCGTGGCTCTTCAAAGTCACAGGGCAAGGAGTCTCCTTGAAAATTCTGGTTTGCATGAAGCAGGTGCCGCAGAAGGATGCACCTCTCAAGCTGAACGAAACCGGCGCGTGGATTCGCGAAGATGTTTCCTACGAAGTCAACGAACCGGACGCGTACGCTCTGGAAGAGGCGTTGCGCCAGAAAGAAAAGCATACCGGCGAAGTGGTAGTGATCACTTCCGGCCCGGCCCGCTTACAGCAGGTATTGCGCGAGGCTTTGGCAAAGGGTGCAGACCGCGCGATCCATCTGGAAGACAATGCCTTCGTAGGACTCGACGCCTTCAACACCGCCAAGGCCTTCGCCGCCGCCATCAAAGATGAAAAATTCGACCTCATCTTCACGGGTTTGCAATCCGACGACTATGGGTACGCGCAGACCGGAGTGATCCTGGCTGAGTTGCTCGGATGGCCGCACGCGACAATTATTATGCATATTGAAAAAACCGAAGGCGGCATCCGTGTGAAGCGCGAACTAGAAGCGGGATTTTTTCAGTTCGTCGATATGCCCTTGCCGGCCGTGCTGACGATTCAGTCTGGCATTAACAAGCTCCGCTACGCCACGCTGATTGGCATCAAGCAGGCGAAAAATAAACCGCTGCGGAAAGTGGCTCTAGCGGAGGTGCAATCCGCGATCGGTGAGAATCTGCAGAAAATCGAACGCCTGTACATTCCGCAGAAGACTAAGAAGACGGAGCACATCGAAGGCTCCCCCGCAGAGATCGCGAAAAAATTGGTGGATAAACTGCGCAACGAATTGCGCGTGCTGTGAACGTTGATATAGGGAAAGCCGCCTACGCCTGCCCTGAGCGAAGTCGAAGGGGCTGTCCGCCGAGCCAAGCTCGGCCGTTCTGCTGAGAACTGACTTTATGCCTGATACGATTTTAGTGGTAGTCGAACAACGCGAAGGAAAACTGAACCGCATCTCCTGGGAGACCATCACCGCCGGCCAAGCTCTCGCCGCCGCTACGGGCTGGATTCTAGAGGCCGCCGTGGTGGGTGCCAGCGCTGCCTCTGTCGCCGCCGAAGTCGCAGCCAAGAAGGTGGCAAAGGTCTATGCCATCGAATCGCCAAAGCTCGAGCCTTACACGCCGGACGCCTTCGCCGCCGCGCTCAAACAAGTGCTCGCCGCCAAACCACCGAAGCTTGTGCTGATGCCGCACACCTATCAGGTGCGCGACTTTGTTCCGAAACTGGCTACGGCTATGGGGCGGACGGTGATCAGCGATTGCGTCGGTTTCAAGCACGAAAACGGCAAACTCGTTTTCACCCGTCAGATGTTTCAGGGCAAGCTGGCTGCCGACGTGAGCTTCGGCAGTGATGCGCCGTGGTTCGTAACTTTCCAGAACGGATCTTTCCGTGGAGACAAGGCTGAGTCCGGCGACAGCGCGGCCCCTGTGGAGTTGGTGCAAGTCGACAT
>DATNKA010000995.1:0-17326 GCA_035603655.1 Candidatus Acidiferrales bacterium
ACACTCAAATCACGACTCGATAAAACTCCCATCTGAAGAAAAGGGAATCCAGCTGAAAAATAATACTGCGTCTCTCTCACGCGCGCTACGTCGAGCTATTCCAAAACTACGCGGTTAAAAAGTTTGGCCGGTTATCTCTGCCGGTTCACTCACCGAAAGCGTTTCGAGCAAGTTTGAGAGCGTTAGAGGCGGCAGAAATCGTTGTGCGGCACGACATGAGCGGCATTGTCCTCTATGTCGAATACGATTTTGCCGAGAACATGCGACCGACCATGAGCAGGAGAAATAACAAATGAAGATCGATTCCGTTCTGAAACCGAAGCACATGGTGTGGGCATCAGGCGCCGTTCTCGCGGGCCGACTGCTCATTGTTCTGACACGCTCGGGGGCCAAGGGCCTCGGTACAGGCCCCACCACCCATCGTAGAGGTCGCAACCGTCGAGCAGAGGGACGTTCCCGTTTATGGAGAATGGATTGGGACTCTCACCGGGCAGGTGAATGCAGACGTAAAAGCGCAGGTCACCGGCTATCTGCTCACACGGAAATATAAGGAAGGGTCCTACGTCCGGAAGGGAGAACTCCTCTTCGAGATCGATCCTCGACCATTCCAGGCGGCGCTTGACCAGGCAAAGGCGCAGCTGGCTCAGGCAGAGGCGGAACTGACTCAGGACCAGGCGCAACGCGCCACGGCCCAGGCGAACCAGCAAGCGGAAGTTATCCGAAGGCGGACATTGGATCGGTTCGGCGGTTTTCGGCCGAGCTTTGATGTTGGGCTATACGCAAGCATGGAATCGTAATTGCGTATAGATTTATTTTTAGTTGCGCATATAACTTGATTGTTGTGCCAGTTCAACCGTGGTCTCCCCGGTGGCCATTCCGCACGCGCCGGAGCTTGCCTCAGGAATATGAACTTCTTCTGTGTTGAGAATGTCCCGAACAGTCGACATATCCAGCTTCAGGAAGAAGGCAAGGTAGGGTGCCTTTTCGCTTGCCGTAATCACCTGGCTCATAACCGGCAGTTCCAGAGATGTAAGGAGAAATCTCGATTGGCCGAAGACGTAGCTCGCTTTACCGAGGTCCACTCGAATCCTTCCTTGCGCAATGACAAGAAGACTTGGCTCGTAGGTAGATGGATTCGGAACGGTCGGAGCAGTGCGGCGATAAAGGATTAGTCCCGGCACGTCCGTTGCACGTTCACCCGAGTCTCCAAGTGAATTGCTAACCTTCCTCGCTAGCTCGGTTTGAAAGTGGGAGAGCCTGGACGCATTTGCATCGCCAATTTTCCTTTGTTTCAGCATCTTTGAGGCACCATCCCCTCTCCTAAGCATAACCGCCGGTTAGCACGAGCCGTACCACTTAATCATAATGTCCGGACGAATAGGCAATGATTCGAAAGGATCGGGCTACCGCAGATCCATCGGAGGTCGCTAGGGTTGAGGGAAGGAGTGAAACACCATGAAAGGACGAAAACTAGGAACATTAGAAGTCTCAGAAATGGGATTCGGCTGCATGAATGCCAGCGGCAACTACGGACCCGCCCCCGACAAGAATCAAGGCATTGGCGTGATTCATGCAGCCCATGAAAAAGGCGTCACGTTCTTCGATACAGCCGAATTCTACGGTCCCTACACAAACGAAGAGCTTGTCGGAGAGGCGCTCGCGTCTATCCGCGACAGAGTCGCCATCGCAACCAAATTTGGCTTCGACAATGAAAAGGGCGGTCTTATTCTTAACAGCCGACCGGAGCACATCCGGAGAGTGGTTGAGGAATCCCTGAAGCGCCTCAGAACCGACCGCATCGATCTGTATTACCAGCATCGGGTCGATCCGAACGTGCCGATTGAAGACGTAGCCGGCGTGGTGAAAAATCTGATCGCAGCAGGAAAAGTGTTGCATTTCGGTCTATCCGAGGCGAGTGCAAAGACAATCCGCCGCGCGCATGCGATTCAACCGGTGAGCGCAGTTCAGAAGGAATACTCGCTCATGAACAGAGATGTAGAGAGCAGAACGGTGTACTGAAGACTTGTGAGGAGTTAGGAATCGGCTTCGTGCCTTGGGGTCCAATGGGACAAGGGTATCTGGTTATGAAAATAGATGCTCACACGAGGTTCGATTCCCCAAAGGACGTACGATCTGAGTTCCCACGCTTTTCTTCTGAAAACATTGCAGCAAATATGCCGATGGTTGATTTTCTCAGACAGTTTTCTAAGAAGAAGAATGCAACACCGGCTCAAATTTCGCTGGCTTGGCTGCTTGCGCAAAAGCCGTTCATTGTTCCGATTCCCGGCACACGAAGTGCCGATCACCTGCACGAGAACTTGAGAGCAATCGATGTTCAGCTAACTCCTGCGGATCTTCGTGAGATCGAAACTGCTCTCTCTAAAATCGAGGTGCACGGTGGCCGGATGAATGAAGAACGAATGAAGGTGGTTGACCAAACAGAGTGACCGGTTATCGCATGATTGTCTGCACTGAAATATGGCCAAGCAGAAACTGAATCTGCTCCAGTCCGCCCCTGCCTGATGGCAGGGGCAGGCGCAGGTTCTCGCACGCATTAGTCCCCTTAAGTCGGCTTGTTGAACCTGATCGTCGCACTGGCATCGATTCTGGGCGGTTGACGAGCAAACCGGAAACTATCGGTCTAAAGATGAGAACGGGAGATCCCGGCGTTGCCGGCAAGAGATCTTCCGCTGTGGCGCTTTGATTTGAACAGCTTTACGCATACAGCGCCAAACTGCTGCTGTTGGCGTGCTCTTGAGCTTCCTCCGACTCGGCATCCCTGCCCTGAATGGTCCCAAACCTCGGAGAAGCGATCTCTTAAGCACCCGTGGCTGTAGCAGCCACCATATAGGATTGGCAAAGCAGAACGAGGTGCTCTCTCATCGTGCGAAACATCGCTGCCGAGGCTCCGGTCTCCAGAGCGGACCGCATCGCTCCCGACATTGCCGAGAGCATCATGTCGATGGCGAATTTGTCGGGTGACAGCTTCAGATCCGGGGCGGTCAGAAGCATCGCTTCAATCGCCTTCCGCAAACGTTGTCCGGTCTGCTTCACCAATGCCGGACCACCCACGTCTGGCGCTACTTTGTACAGGGCTACGGAAATATCCGCGCGCTGCATCTTTACGTCGACGTAGGCTTCGACTACCAGTCCGATCATTTCGGACATCGGCTTGTAGCGCACGTCCTCGCATGCGACCTCTACTGCTCGCGCGACCTTGTCCATATGATCCTCGAACACCGCAAAAAGCAGCGACCGCTTGTTTGGATAGTACTGGTACAGCGTTCCGACAGAGACACCGGCACGGTCTGCGACGCGCGTGGTCGTCAGTCGGTCCGCCCCGTGGGTGAGCAAAACCTGAATAGTCGCTTCAGAAATGGCCTCAACCGTGACTGTTGACCTTGCTTGAATGGGCGTCTTTCTTGGCTCAAATGCAGTTACCGTAGCAGCCGGCATAATGCGAACTCCAAATCTGAAGAATCCTTCATCCAATGGTCTTAGATGCACAAGAAAGCCAGGAGGAACCGAATGCTTCAACAAACTGAGCTTGCCGGCAGTCTCACACTCCCCGGTGCGGATATGAGAGTGAATCGAATGGGCTACGGCGCTATGCAACTTGCCGGGCGAGATGGAAACAAGTTGGTGTGGGGGCCTCCCAGAAATATCGATGAAGCGGTTGCCGTGCTGCAAGAAGCTGTTGAGAGTGGGGTGAACCACATCGATACCGCTGATTTTTACGGTCCGCACGTTACGAACCAAATCATACGAAAGGCGCTCTCCCCTTACCCCAAGGATTTGGTGATCGCGACCAAAGTCAGTGCCCGGCGCGGCGAGGATGGGTCCTGGATTCCAGCGTTTTCCCGCGAAGAACTGACTGCGCAAGTTCACGACAATCTGCGCAACCTCGGCCTGGATGCGCTAGACGTCGTCAATTTGCGCAGCATGTATAGCATCCACGAACCGGCAGAAGGCTCGATCGAGGCGCCGCTCTCCGTTCTCGCCGAGCTCCAACAGAAGGGTTTAATCCGTCATATTGGGCTGAGCAACGTCACGTCTGCTCAAGTCGACGAAGCGCGGAGGATTGTCCCGATTGTCTGCGTGCAAAATCATTACAACCTCGTGCAGCGAGGAGACGATGCGCTCATCGACGGGCTCGCTCACGACGGTATTGCGTATGTGCCGTTTTTTCCGCTCGGCGGGTTCACGCCACTGCAATCGGCAGAGTTGTCTGATGTCGCCGCGAGTCTCGGCGCGACGTCAATGCAGGTTGCGCTTGCGTGGCTTCTGCAACGCTCGCCCAACATTCTGCTGATTCCGGGAACATCTTCCCGCAAGCATCTTCGCGAGAATCTTCAGGCTGCAAAGCTCCAGATTCCCGCTGAAGTGTTCGCCAACCTTAACTCCATCGGTAAACCAGAAAAGGAGTCTTAATATGCGTGTTTTCATCACAGGTGCGACAGGTTTTATTGGTAGTTCGGTAGCGAAAGAACTGATGGCTGCTGGGCATAAAGTCTTGGGAATGGCTCATTCCGATGCGGGATCAAAGTCCTTAGCCGCTCTTGGCGTCAACGTTCATCGCGGCTCGTTGGAGGACCTCGACAGCTTGCGTAAGGGAGCCGATGCTTCGGATGCCGTCATTCATCTGGGCTTTGTTCGCGACTTCTCAAAATTCCAAGAGAACTGTGAGATCGACAAACGTGCGATCGAAGCCCTGGGTTCCGTGCTTGCCGGTTCTGATCGGCCCCTCGTTGTCACAACGGGGCTAGCAGGATTGGCAGCACCGGGTCAGGTTACAACGGAAGACAATGACATACCGTCGGACTTCCCATTCCCGCGTGTTTCGGAACAGACGGCTCTTGCTCTGGCAGCCAAGGGCGTCAACGCTTCGGTCATGCGTCTTCCCCAGGTTCACAACACGATTAAGCAGGGCCTCGTTACTTATTTAATCGCGATGGCGCGGGACAAAGGCGTTTCCGCCTATGTGGGGAAAGGACACAACCGTTGGGCAGCAGGCCATGTTCTGGATGTTGCGCACCTCTACAGGCTCGCACTGGAAAAGCGGGAAACGGGCGCGAAGTATCACGCGGTGGCCGAAGAAGGCGTGGCTGTTCGGGATATCGCAGAAGCAATTAGTAAAGGATTGAAGGTGCCAGTGGTTTCTCTATCTCAGGAAGAAGCGCAGTCTCACTTTGGGTGGTTAAGCGTATTCGCCGGCAGCGATCTTGCCGCCTCCAGTGCGCAAACACGGAAGAAACTTGGTTGGAACCCGACGGGACCCTCCCTGATTGCAGATCTTGAGCGCATGCGGTACCCCGAGGTTCTGACCACAGTTGCATCTTGAGCAGCAGGAGTTGCCTTTAAAAGGAGGACAATATGCAACACAAACGCATCGCCTTGGTCACCGGGGGCAACCAAGGAGTCGGACTTCAGGTTGCAAAGGAACTCGTGGCGAACGGCGTCACTGTAGCTGGTTGGGTCGCGCAACTTCGATCGTGGCGACGCCGCGGCCAAAGAAATCGGGCTTGGCGCCGTCGTGCTCCAGCTAGACGTGACGGATCGCGTCTCGATTGCCAATGCGGCGGAACGCATCGGCAAGGAGTTCGGCCGCCTCGATCTGCTGGTTAACAACGCAGCTATCTCGAATACGAGGAAGGGCAGCTTGTCCCTCCAGGAGTACAGGAAGATAACCCTCCCGAGCATCGTATCCCTCGACGAAGTCCGGGCGGTGTGGGAAACCAACGTGTTCGGGGCGCTCGCCGTCTACCAGACGATGCTGCCGCTACTGCGCGAGTCGTCGGACGCCCGCATCGCCAACGTGTCGAGCGGAGTCGGCTCGCTGACGACGAACGCCGACCCGGCCCACCCTTACCACGCGTCCTACGGTCCAGTGTATCCGGCATCCAAGGCGGCTCTCAACGCGATAACTCCAGCCATGATGATCGAGCTAGAGTCGACCGGGATCAAGATCAACCTTGTCCCGCCCGGATTCACGACAATTTTCCAGGACAACGTCACGATGACCTTTTCCGAACAGCCAAACCAGGCGAAACAGACTCAGAAGCAAGGCGAGCATGTCGCTCGATTCTTTCTTCTAGCTCATTGAAAAGTCAATGTAATCTGGACGATCCAATTTTGGCGAAGGACAAGGTTGGGCGGCGCAAGGACGATCCTCACGCCCCTGTCCATCGTCTCGATAAGCCCACCGGAGTATCCCTCGGCTTGGTTGCGTCCCCGCAGTGCCCGCTTCCGTTTCGCCCGGCAAAATCACTGTAGCTGCACGACGACCTGCCGTTTCTCAACATCCGGTTGGCCCGTGATTCCGCCAAAAGCCCGAGGCCGGGCCAGACCAGAATCGTGAGTGTCCGCCTGTTAAGAAGAGTAACCTTGTGGTTCCGCTGGATAGCCGCGAATAATGGACAACATGCGCTTCTCTTCGGCATTCGCAGTCCTTGCGGTCGTGCTGGGCACAGGGGTTCTTGTCGGCCAGACGGCAGCTTCGCCAGCCCTTGCCGGGAAGGCGCAAACCGACTACACCCTGGACGATGGCATCGGCGGGGTTGCGCTCTATCCCGAAGCGGGGTATCGCTCCTTTGTCGAAGCGAAATTTCTGATCTCGTCGCTGCACGACTTGGAATCTCATGTTAGTCAGCTTCCACGCGGAACAACGCTGCTCTGGTTGCCTCATGCATGGGATAAGTTTGGCAATGATCCATTCTTATTTGCGAGCGGTCAGTATGAACAATTTCGTCGATTCTGCAGTGATCGCGGGATCCAAATCCTGATCGAACGAACCTATGGGGCTCACGTCAATGCGGATGGAAGCTACGCTAGGACCGTTCTTGCACTGACGGATAAAGGGAAAACTCCCCTCGAGTTTCGTTCCCTCAAAGTGCATCTTACCTCCCATGCCGGGGGGACCAAGGACTATATTCTGCGGATGCTATACGACCCGGAGACTAGGCTGTCCTACTGGGAACGTTGGGACTTGTATCCGAGCTATTCCCCCAATGAGGAGTCGATTTTGGCGGAGCAGGAGCGGAGGATGGTCATTTACGTTACCTCCGATCAGATGGCAATATTCAGGCCGTCGCTCGGCGCCGACCTAACGATCGATGTCGGTACAGAACGTCAAGACAGCCTTAGTCTAGTGCAAGCTAGTGCCATCCGTGCAATTGAAAGAAAAACAGCAACTCCCTTCCGAAGATTCGTGACCTTTGGGAAACAGTTGCCTCCCGATTTCTTTAAACAGTGCAGGACCGACGTCTACATGCCCTATGTCCAAAGCGTTGAGCGCCAAACAAGCCGGTGGCAGGTAGCTTTTGCCGCGCAGAATGGGAACATAGCGATTCTTTCGCTGGATGACTCCTACAACCTAATCTCGACCAAAGTCACGCTCGATCCCAACTCGGATTCAGTTGGCGGTTGCAAAAGATAGGCCGAAGCTGGCGGTGACTCTGGCGTTGCTGTCTGGCGGCTTCCGACTAGTGGCGGACGGCACGCCGAGGACCTTCAACCCCCATTCAAACTCTTGTTCAAGTGTGGAAACAGTTGTGGAAGTGGCGCTGATCCGGGTTCCCTCGAGCAGTTTTCCGCGACCTTGAGCGCGGGTGCGCCCCATGCCGTGCTCGCCTCGACGCCCGGCAGCGTTAAGCCGATCTTCCTCACGGTGTCGAAGTCGATTGTGCTTCGTGGCATGGGCGAATGCGATTATCGGCAAGAAGATAATAGCTCGAACCGCTATTGCAACTTCGCGTACTCGGATTTGGCTTGCTTCAGGATGGGGATGTCGGGGTCGGCGTCTTTCCAGAGGGTGAGGAAATCCTTGTAAGCAGCCAACGCCCGCACACGGGCGGCATCGGCATCCGCCCCCTGCATAGTTTTCGCTTGCAACGAGTTCGCACGCGCCACGCCCAGATGCGCCAAGGCTCCCGTCCAGCAGTTCCAGACGATGCCGCTGTGGTCTAGAATTTTCTGGAACTCGATGGCAGCTTCTTTGCCCTGCCCAGCCGCTAGATACGCTTCGCCGCGAATGTAGGTCGGGTAGAGGCACGAAAGATTAGCCACAAAGCCAATTTGCCCCAACTCGACGGGCGAAACAGCTTGCAAACCATTGATGGCCTCATTTGGATTTTTGCGATTCAGCGCCAATTGCGCCTTAATTGCAGGCAGCCAGAGAGACTGCATCTGCGTGTCTAGAGGAAAACGTTTGTTGAGGTCTTGTGCCAGTGATTCGGCTTTTGCGGCATCGCCTGTCATCGCAAATGCCAGAGCCGATTCCACCTCAACGCCCTGACTCGCAAGGTAAAGTTTCAAGCCCTGTGCTGCTGCCTGCTGCGCGTCTGTTCGATTGCCGAACGCGGCTTCCCGCTGAGCGGCTATCTCCTGCCATATTGCTCCGCTTTCCTTGCTGTCAGCCCGGATGGCGGAATCCACCGATTGCTTGGTGAGTTTCCGTGCCTTGCCGAGATGGCCGCCATACGCCTCCGTGTCGGATGCGAGCGCAAGTCCAAAGTTCTCCTCGGGCTTGCCCGCAAACCACTGTTGCTGTTCCGCCATCGCCGCAGAGTCAGCCCTGAGAAAGGCAAAAGCGTAGAGAGCATTGTGGATTGGGTAATCATCCCCTTTTCGCGCCTGCGCCTCGTGGATGACGTGCCGGGCCTCGTCAAATCGTTGCAAGGCAAGGGTGTGATTGGCGAGATTCTCGTAGATAGATATGCGATCCGGTGCAAGATGCACGGCTTGACGTGTGACCTCCACCGCTTTCTCATACTGCCCCTGTGAGGCGTACACTAGGGCCAAATTGCCGTATACGCCGGATTCCCGGGGGTAGTTCTCAATCATCTCTTCATACGTCTGTGCCGCTTTATCCAACTCCCCAGTTACATTCAGATAGTAGTCGGAAGCGATCTTCAGCTTTTCCCGCTCGCTGACATGCTCCCGCAACTGGAATGCCTTGGTGAAATACTCGCTGGCACGCTCTAGCTCGCTGAGACTCTCATAGTCGGCACCCACTGCCCAGTAGCCACTGGCAAAGTTCGGATCGAGTTCGATGGCACGTTGATCGTAAGGCAGGGCTGGGGTGGGGCCTTTCTCGCGAAAGGCCTTTCTGCCAAGGCTGTATGCTTTCAGGGCCTCGAGCGAGGAAGTGGTTGCCTCTGCCAGCGGAACATCGAACTTTTGCACCGTAGCCAATGATTCGCCCAGTTCGCCGCGCAGCTTGGACGCGGCTTCGCCCAGCGTGTCCAGCACCTTCTCCTTGGACGCCGCTGATACCTGCTCCTCGGTGAGGGCGTCTCCGCTCTGGCAATTCACAGCCTTCAACCCCAGCACATATTCGCTGCCCAGATTGCCAATCGACCCGACAAGGTAGGCTTTGCTGCCCGCCCGTTGGCAAAGCTCGTGGGCCACGTCAGGCGTGAGTTTCGTACTAGCTGGGCGGGCCATCTGTTGCAGAATCTTCGCCACTTCGCTATCGGAAAGCAGATTCAGGAAAGGCGATTGCCGAAGGGAAACGCTGAGCGCCGTCTTGAGCGTGCCGTCGAAGATCGGATCGCCCGTGCTGTTGGCAAAATCGGCGAGAACGACGGTGTCTTTGTCGGTGAGCTTGGGCGTGCGATGAAGATAAAGGTAGACGCCAACCACGATCACCAGAGCGGCCAACGCGACTGAAATAGCGACCTTCAAGACTATTCCAACGCGACCGGGGGCTTCAGTACTCGCCGCCGCTGGCGGCCGTGCGGACTCGGTGTCCCGTTTCAGCCGTTGCAAGTCAGTGCGAATATCAGTAGCGTGCTGGTAGCGCAGATTGCGGTCTTTCTCTAGACACTTGTTGATGATCCTTTCCAGTTCGATGGAGAGGTCGGGATTCAGCCGCACGGCGGGCGTGGGAGCCGTGTCCAGAATGGCTTTGAAGATGACGGCTGTGCTTTCCCCCCGGAAGGGCAACGTCCCGGTTGTCATTTCGTAGAGAACCGCGCCAAATGAGAACAGGTCAGTCCGCGAATCCAGTTCTTTCGCTCGGACTTGTTCGGGCGACATATAAGCGATGGTTCCGATTGCTTGCCCGGGACTAGTCAGGTGCTTTTCCTGCGTCACTGCCGAAGCGGCGGTTGCACCAGCTTCGCCCAGCCTGCTTGGGAGCGGCATCACTTTCGCCAATCCGAAATCCAGAACCTTTGCGTGCCCGCGCTTTGTGACGAAGATGTTTGCCGGCTTGATGTCGCGATGAACGATGCCTTCGGAGTGAGCAGCATCGAGCGCGTCCGCAATCTCGATAGCCAGCGACAGAATTAACTCAGTTTCCATGAGACGCACGTCGATGCGATGCTTCAGCGTCAGCCCGTCCAGAAATTCCATGGCGATGAACGACCGACCATCGTGGTTACCAATTTCGTAGATCGTGCAAATGTTGGGATGGTTCAGTGCTGAAGCGGCACGCGCCTCGCGGCGAAAACGTTCCAATGCCTGTGGGTCTTGGGCTAGGTCTTCAGGCAGGAATTTCAGAGCGACGAATCGCCCAAGTTCCGTGTCCTCAGCCTTGTAGACCACACCCATGCCGCCACCACCGAGCTTGTCGATGATGCGGTAGTGCGAGATGGTTTGGCCGATCATGAGTGGCGCACGATCTCAGGCTGCAATAGTAAGGATGGGAGGAAGACGAGTCAACGAGGGGCGCACGATGGACGCAGGAAGAATCAAATCTCTTGATTTCAGGCTTCCCAAGGCCTTGCCTACCCGGTGGTCAAAAAGGGTGTCTGCGGCGACTTCATTTTATGCGGTCTTTCGCCCCCTGTTTCGCCAAATCGGTCGCTAGTCCACGGGTATACCTTTTGAGACGCTGCGAGACGGGCGGTCATGACTGGGGCGGCGCAGTGGAGCACTCGCCGTCATGGCAACGAAACCAGTCAAGCCCTCGCGTGTCGAACTCCCGCGCCGATCTTTGAGTCTTCAGCTGAAGGCTCCTTCAGGATGTCGCAGCGCACGAACAGAGCCGTCTCCTGTGAGAACGTAAATCTTGTCCCCTTGCACATCCACGAGCGCGGTGTCCCGCTCACTCACGGTCGTCGTGAGCTTACAAAGAATCTCCGCTGCGTCAGGACTGAGCAGGTCAACTCCTTGGAAACAGTACACTGGACAGGACAATTATTGAGATGTAAAGTTATCTCCGTGGCCCAAGTGAAAGCAAGATTAAACGGCGAAGCAAGACAAAAGCACCCCGTGCATTCGCGCCAACTAGACGCAGCGGTAAGCATCCTGCGGGCCGCCAATTATGTGAACCGTTCTTGTTCCCCGGTGTTCGATCAACATGGCATCACCTCGCAGCAATTCAACGTCCTGCGCATCCTGCAAGGCGCAGGTATGGAGGGGCTTCCGACATTGGACATAGCAGAGAAGATGATCGAACAGGCACCAGGTATAACGCGCTTGCTGGATCGCCTGGAAAGGAAGAAGCTCGTGCGCCGGGAACGGCCCCCCGATAACCGCCGACAGGTTCTTTGCTACATCACCAAGCCCGGGCTCGATGTGCTGCAAGAACTCGACACCCCCTTTAGGAACCGGGTAAACCAAGCCTTGCATAGGCTGGAGGAATCCGAACTCGAAGAACTGATCCGTTTGTTGACTGTCGTGCGAGGCGAATAACATTCGACGACGTACGTCCCTGCAGCTGGACTCTCAGGAACTCCAAAGAGTTTGTATCCAAAGGAAGTGAGGCTGCGTCCAATAACTTGACTAGTTAATAGTTGAATGATCCACTGTTAGAACAGTGGACCCCTAATGAGCAAAAGGAGTCGCTATGAATTCAAAGAACCCTGTGTTGAGGATTTCAGTTTTCGTTATCGCCCTGTTCGCAGGGCTGAGCGTGACCCTAGCGCAAGCCGGGCCCACAGCTGACGTCGTAACGATCATCTCTAATTTGGAAAATGATGCCGTTAAAGCCGATTTGGCCGACAACCCGGACTTTTACCAGAAAGTTCTGTCTGAGGACTGGACCCGGGGCGATAGCGATGGAACCTATTTCACCAAAGCCGTGCTCTTGAATCTAATGGCCGACACAAAGAGCACTAAGACAAACAGCGAACAGATCTCTGAACTCAAGGTGCGCGTGTACGGTTACACCGCCGTAGCAACCTACAAGGACACCTATGACCTCGTGATCAAGGGTGAACATCGCGCGCACTCCATCATCGTCACTGACACTTTCGTCAAGATGGGCAGCGAATGGAAGCAGGTCGCGAGTCACGGATCAGAGTCGAAGTAGCCGCTCACCCCATGTTGAATCAAAGGCGCCCGTGCAGGCCTCTTCACCATCAATCTAATTGAATTGGCGGGGCCTGCTCTGGTGGCTGATTCGTTGCGTCGAGAGCGGCTGAAGGGTACGACGCCCACACATCAGAGCAAATCAGAAAATGCTGTGAAGAGGACGCATGTTTGCACGTATAGGCGTATGGCAACGATTCGCGACAAGCAATAGAGAATTGGAACCCGCAAAGATGTCCTCTTCAGACGATGTGCTGCTGGAACCGCGCAGGATGCGGCTGAATTCTCTGGATACTTGGCGTGGTCTTGTGATCTTCCTTATGATGCTCGACCATGTGAGGGACTTTTTCAATCGCGGCGCTCTGACGTCGACTCCTACCGAAGCGGGCCATACGACAGTACTCCTGTATTTAACACGGTGGATTACTCACCTGTGCGCGCCGACATTTCTCTTCTTGGCGGGAGTAGGGATTCGTCTTCAGTATGAGAAGGCTGGGCCGTCGAGAGGGCTGACACAGTTCCTGGCGACGCGGGGCGCATGGCTGATGTTTCTCGACTTTACAGTCGTGAGTATGGCGCTGAATTTTGGGCGCCCGTTCTTCTTCGTGCAGGTGCTCTATGCGACGGGCCTGAGCATGATAGCGATGGCTGCGCTGGTCTGGATTGGGCCGCCTGTGGTGCTAGTAGTAGGCGGCGCGATTGTGCTGCTTGCGCCCGTGGCGATCCTCCCGCTGCTGCATGCATCCGGGGCGCTGGCTTTGCTGCGTACATTTACGGTACTACCGGGACCGCTACCGGGTGGCATGGGCATTGTCCTCTATCCCTTTGTTCCGTGGTTAGGGGTGATGTGCCTAGGCTTTGGGTATGGACACGTGTTCCGCCTTCCCGCATCGGTACGCGCTCGGACGATCGCGTGGACCGGGGCAGGTTCGCTCGTGATCTTTGCTGTGCTGCGGGGGCTGAACGGATATGGTGACCTGAGTCCGTGGAAAACATGGCCTGATGCGACACGCGATATCGAATCATTTCTGAACGTGACGAAGTATCCACCATCACCCGATTATGTTTTAGTAACGCTAGGAATCTCGCTGCTCATCTTTCTTGTCATCGAGCGCCTGCCTGAGATGGTCTCGCGGCCTCTGACTACCTTTGGACGAACACCCCTGTTTACCTATATCGCACACTTTCTAGTGCTGCACTGCTTGCAGATCGCGGTTGGGTTGTCATTGGGTTACCCGCTGCGAATTTTTCAGAACTACGTTGCCACTGCCGTGGGGGTAATGTTCGCAAGCGGCAGCTTACCTGAGGTGGAGCGGCTAGGATGGGGATTTCCCTTGTGGGGGACATATTTGGTCTGGTTGACAGTGGTAGCTCTTGTATATCCACTGTCGCGATGGTTCGAGCGTGTGAAGCAATCCAGGCAAGACTGGTGGCTACGTTATCTATAGTTCGAGAACTGTACCCTTAGTCGAGGCAGGCGCATGCAGGATCGTCGCGTCCACGATCGTGCCGGTGGTAATGCGCACTCCACGGGCTTGCAAATGCAGATTCACCGCCCCCAGGATTTTTTCGCCAAGTTTGTGTTCTTCCAGCAAGTGCCGAAACTTGCACACTGTGGTTTCGTCCGGCGCCGGCTCCTGCCCTAAATCGATCCCCACGAACTGCCGCATCACTGGCGAGTCATACAGGGCCTCTTCCACCGCCGGGTCCGACAAATTGAACCACTGCTGCAAGAAATACATACGCAGCATACGTTCCACTCCCACCGGTGGCCGCCCGTTCCCCGCTCGATTCGATCAATGCATTATGAAAAAACGCCCCGCTTCAGAAAGTCGAAGCTGGATGTGGCAGCCTCGGCTATCGGGTGGAGCGAACCCCGGCGCGGAGTTGTATCCGCTGAAGTCCAGCGACTTCTCTCGGCGCACTTTTTTCGCCAATAACCCACGGAGCGGCTGCCGCTCTCGTCGAAGTTTTCCCGTGGAACCGTTGACTGTAGAATTGCGGCGCAAGGACAATTCCGAGGGACGGCAGGAGCTATTCTGTGAACCATCTCTCATTCATGCGTCACGCAGTTCTTGTCATACTCAGCTTCTCCATGTCGGTCGGAGCACAGCCTTCCTCACGCCCTTCGCGGTCTCCAGAGATTGCAGCGGTGAGGGCGCGGGAGGAAGCTTTCAGACAGGCCGAATTGAATTACGACGCGGCGTCGGCAAGGGCAATTCTCGCGGATGAATTTGTAGGGACTGGGAACCACGGCGAGCAGGTTAACAAGGACCAGTTTCTTTCCCTCATCGGTGACAAGGCCGACCCGCTCGAAGTGCTTGAATATGGTGATATGGAAATTCGGGTCTATGGCAATGCTGCTGTGGTCTGGTCCACGATTCACGAAAAGGCCGTGTACAGCGGGAAGGTTGACGAGTACCGAGGCCGCCGGACAGCGATGTGGGTGAAACGTAACGCGCGTTGGCAGTGTGTGACTATTCACACGTCCCCGCTGGGCGAGGACGGTAAAGACAAGAAATAGGTGGCGGATGGCCAAGTTGACGTAAACGGGGTCGAAAGTCAGTTCTCCATCCCCGCGCAACCTATTGGAAACATGCTCTGAGCGACTTTCATGAGCTTTGGCGGGCCGAAGGCCCTAGAAACGACTCTCTCAGAATAAGAACCGGATGCGCCAATCAGTGGTCGGGCGAGTCAGTGCGGGGGCATCGGGCGATTGGTGTCGCTACCGCGATCCAGTTACGAGCCAGCAGCTTCACCTTCTGCGCCTTCGCTGATCGAACGCAAGATACGCAAGAAAGCAAACACTGGCTACGGCTGTAAACAGCGCCACTTCTGCCAATCCATCAAGGACGGACCTGTTGGAGTGTCTCACAATCCATTTTTCCCAGAGAAAGACTAAGAGGATCGCATAAAACGAAACGCCTACGACCGCATACAGCTTCCATCCGGTAAGTGGAGGCCTTCGTCGCATAGTGGCTCCAATGATCCCATTAAATCGCTATGCAAGCGTAGCTGATATTAACAGTTAGCACTTTATCGCAGGTCCCGCCGAGCACGATTCCGGCGCAGACTGGAGAGCAGTAGAGTTGCATCCCGCTGAAGCCCAGCGCCTTTGATGGAGCACTGTTACGTCAGCTATCCTCCGGTTAAACTTGTAGTTCGGCGTTTCCTGCTATGCGCAAGTTGAATGCTCGCCAGAGCAACGACCCCAAACAGGACGGGGGTATTGGAATCACGCACCAGAGTAAAGGTGAGCGCAAGCACTAATCCTACCAACCCCGCTGCTTCTAACTTATCCGGTTTCCGGCGAACATACCGAGCACACAGCACAACCGCAAATCCCAACAGTAGAGCAAATTCAATGAACCACAAACGTGGTCGAACGAGGGACGATCCAAGGAGAAGAGCAAAAGCCGTCTTTAGAACCAAATAGCCCAATGCGCCAAGAAACCATCTGACCCAGTGCCGAACCGTCGCAAACATTACAATCGACATGGTCATGAGGCCAAACGCTCCCACAACTCGATAGATCGGTTGAGTGTATTCGGGCTTTCCAACGAGAAAACCCGCGCATAAGAGCAATGCATAGATGAATGCCAGCGTGAGCAAGACCCATCCGGCAAGGCGAAACCCCGACTTAACCTGCTCGCCGGCCGTCCGCTCATCGCGAATATTCACACCGAATTGTAACGGTAGTAGCAAGTAGCGAGCAGATGCGATCAAGCTTTGGGATAACTGCGTTTACACCGACTATGGGCGAGGACGGCTCCGCGTTGCCAACGCGATGATACCGCCGAAGACGATAGCCTCTACCGCAATGAAGAACGCCCAGTTCGTTGGCCTGAAGAACCGCCAATCCACAACCAAATTGATGGCTACGACAACAGCGATCACAACGATTACCCCCGGCTGTGTCCAAGGACTCTTTTGCGTGTTCATGCAGAGCTAATGATAGTTCACGTTAAAAGGCGTGACCGTTTGGAGACGCTCCTTCCGGCGAAACCCGCCAAAATGGAATCGCGTTAGGACGCCCTGCGGAGGACTCTCTCCGATGAGAACCGGATGCGCCAATCAGCGCCCGTCCGCCAGTGAGGGTTGTCCCTGCGGGATCAACAGCTATCTTCGGTCGGGCTGAATCAGGAACGAAAGCGCCTTAACACAGTGGCCCGACTATGAGTGCGAAGGAAGCATCGACTCCTGCCTTTCCTTCCCATCCACACTATCAACAGGGCTTTGATCTGAATACGCCGGAAACGCGATTCCGTACAGATACAGAGCGCGATGGCGCACAGTCGCGCACACCCTCATCAGGCCTGTGCATCGGGGCGGAAGAAATTCGACCTGAATTTGAGAGCCTAAAGGCAGATTTGCCATCGTAAACAGGCACATACCGACATCGCTGATATTGACCCCAAGTGCTTCAATGCAGCCAGATTTGGTGAATACACGGACAGAGGTGTTGAGCAACTGACGTTTTCGTCTCCGCCTGTCTTGCTTGAAATTGCGTCTAAGAAAAATCGGCAGAAGCACGAGGACAAGGTAGCGCACGCTGGCAGCCGGACCGAGATTACGAAAGGTTCAGTATTACCCCATCGACGGGACACATCGAGTTGTGAGTACAATGGCGATGCTAAGCCAGTTGAGATTAGTTCTGCGGACTCTGATCAACGGCGATTGACTTGCGACCGTAAAAACAGAAGCGAAGAAGGAAGAAGGATGTACGCCACCACGCCGGAAAAGGCAACAACCAGCGGAACCTATCAGGCCATTTCGCTCACTGGCAGCAAGCCGGAACTGAGTACCTTTCTGGACGAATGCCAGCGGGTCAAAAAGCCGAGAACTCGTTCAGCCCGAGCCTCTGCATAATTTGTGGGTACCGGGCACAGAGACGCGCATAGTTTTTCCGCGCCCGCCATGTGGGACAAGTGGGATCGATCAGACGACACTTGGCGACCACCCACCAGTGCTTCATCTTCTTGGCGATCAAGATTTCTCGAACTTGCGGCCTTGCCTTCATCCTTTGATTTTCTCCACAAAATAGTTGCCGACGCCCGTTTAGCTGCCA
>DATNKA010000996.1:0-2543 GCA_035603655.1 Candidatus Acidiferrales bacterium
CTTGCCGAATGCGGTCTGTGCTGGTTTCTTGGCTGGCATCTCAGAGGCGATTGTAAAGTCCACTTTCCGGAACCTATCGAATCACGTTGCCAGTATAAAGGTGATACGTATATGCTCGCGAACAGTTTTAGAGGATCACAAAACAATCCGATGAACGCGATGCAATCATCATCAGTATCGGTTACGGTGGCGATTGAGCGGGCAATCCTCCGTTGCGCTTCGGTCCACTTCTGCCCGAGGGTGGACGCAGACGGCTGAATGTAGCCATCACTCGTGCGCGCCAAAAGCTTACGGTCGTTTCGACTTTCAGCCATTTAGATATCGACCTATCGCGGGTTCGACCGGGCAGTGGCGTCGAGCTTCTCCGCAACTATATCCAATATGCTGCCAGCAATGGCAAGCGATTAGGAGATGCACAACTCACTTCACGGCCGCCGAATGATCTCGAGGCAGACGTTTTCGACTGCTTGAGTTCGGCGGGTCTGAAGCTGATTCCACAGATGGGCGCCTCGCAATATTGCATTGATATGGTTGTGCAGCATCCCACAAAGCCCGGGCTTTACGTTCTGGCGATCGAGTTTGATGGAGCCACTTACCACTCCAGCGACACTGCGCGGGATCGAGATCGGCTCCGACAACAGCAGTTGGTGAACCGCGGCTGGAGGTTCCACCGCATTTGGTCAACCGACTGGTTCCGACGGAAGGAAGACGAAATCCGTCGAGCGATGAAAGCGTTTGAGGATGCGGTGTTCTTTGCTGACAAGCTGGACCGTGGGGCGGTCCCCAACAATCACGGAGATCGAAACCACCGAGAACATGCTGAGACTGGCACGGCGACTCCTCTGAGGGGACCCCGGCCATATATCCCCACGCGTCCCTCTATCAGCCAATACACCATGCCCGAGCTGAATAGGCTGCTGGCATGGATTGCTTCGGATGGCCACTTGAGAACCGACGATCAGATCATCGACGAGATGGTAGCGGAACTTGGCTTCAGTCGTAGAGGAGCGCGCATTGAGAGAGCTCTTCAGGTCGCTATTGCTCGTTGGCGGTCCGAGCGGCGCACCTGAGCGCAAAGCCCTGCTTGGCGACTGGTGCGGCTGAATCGCCCTTTCCCGTGCGGCGAATACCGTAAGATGGGATTGGCGGCCAATCGTGTAAACGACCGCATCAGCACCTCGCTTGATTGCGGCGCATGACTCACGGCCGATTAGCCGTCCAGCAGTTGCTTCCGGATTCCGCGGAATAGGGCACTTCGCAGAGGCCACCCCCCGATCACGTATCGCGGGCCGACTCTGTCTTAGCTATTTATTCTTCGATTTGCAATCACTATCAGAAGCGTGACAACAGAATGGCAAAATAAGCAGGAATGGCATTGGTCGGCCGTGTGTGCCTGACGATTACGTTCCAAACGGCAACTTGGTTACTCGACAACAATCTGAGGGTTACAATCGGGAAATGCAGGGACAGCCGCCTAAATCTGATCACGAAAATTCAATCGGGGTGATCCTCTATTGGATTATCGTCTACAGCCTTTCAATCGTGCTCGGCGCCATTTGTGAGTCAATAGCTGACATTCTCAGCGTTTTTACTACGCCTGGCGTACACGTCGTTTTCGGAGATTTGCCGATGCTAATAGTGATCGTGGTTGCGGTGGCTATCGGTCTCACCTTTTTCCTCGGTTTATCCGAGAAATTAATTCACGAAGCCATCTCGAAAACAACTCCGGCATTTGCGACGTTTTCGCTGGTTGTAATATTCATTGGCTCCCATCTTGCATATGATTTTATAAAACGTCATCATGACATGAAATCGCAAGAGCAAATGAGAAATTCTGCCTTCGAGCGACCAATGCAAAAGAGATGATGTTTTCAGGTTTCCTCCGGACAAATCTGAGCCTAAGGAAACGGAATCTGCCATATGAGGGCGTCCGCGAGTTCATTCCGTGTGCGACAGTTGGATCGTGGGCACTCAGAAACTAGTCTCGGACTTGCTCTGGCCTCTTTGTGTGTGCCGGCAGTGTGCCAGATTAGCTATGCCGGCACGCAGGGCACACCGCTTGACCGGATACTGGACCACGTTCGCTGTAATGCCAGCTTCTTGTCGCTTTCGCACCTTCGAAACTCTTCTGATAACGGCGGCGCCAGAGTGCTGTTCTCCCTTGGGCAGCTGAGTAGCCCAATTACTTTGTTTCCTTGGACAGGGCGATCACATACCAGTCCGCGAGTTCCTTTTCGTCTAGTGAAATCTTGACCATCAATTCATCAGCCAGCTCGTCTATGAGCCCCCGATGCTCGTTGATCAAGCTAATCGCTTTCTCAATCCCCGCCGCAGCCAGTGCAGAAGTTTCCGCTATCGAAGATGAGAGTTGCCACTCAACAGCTGTGCGCCGTGAATCTTCGATGGCAACCTTATCCCACTCTAAACGGCCGATGGTTTCGCCAATACCCTTGCCAGTTCTCTCCATGTCAATGACGGCACCAGCGTAAGCCAAACCGAATGAAGAGGTGATCAGCTGTTCATCCGACATCGTGTGTCGGCTT
>DATNKA010000997.1:0-7102 GCA_035603655.1 Candidatus Acidiferrales bacterium
AGTTATCCGGGACTGCGACTTTTCTCTTAAGACCTTATTCATGGCTTGTCTGCGTTGTAGTGACATTTGCCGCTGCTCATCCGAAGAGGTTTCCACCGGTTCGCGACACTGGCGATCGGGGGTCGACGCCGACGCCGATGCGGAACCCGCGGCATCGCCCGAAATGCAGGCCATGACCGACCCGAATCCGCCTTCGGCGGCTGAAGCTGCTCCGCCCAGCACGGATAAAGAGTTTGCGACCGACGATTCTGCAGCCTGGCGCCTGGAAGTGGCGGCGCGCCTGAATCGATATCAGTCCCGCCGCAAACCGCGTCCACCTCGCTATCCGTCGCTGCGTCTGCCGTTCGATGCGGAGGCAGCTCGCGGGCGGCCCGAGGCTTCGGTTTTCCACCTATCAACCTCCAATCAAGCCTTGGCGCTGGACGAATTCGCTCGTGAGGTTCCTCGGCCGGAGTTGTCGGCCACTCTCAGGAATGACTGTGCTCTCGAGACTGCGGCAAGTTCTTATGCCGAGAAACTCTCGAATCCTGCCTCAGCCTCATTCCCAGCCACCGCCCCAGTCACCGCCCCAGTCACCGCAAAGATCATCGAATTCCCCCGATCCTGGACTCCTCCCCCTCCTGCACTCGATGAACTGGCCGAGCCAGTCGCCGTTCGACCTCGCATTCTAGAGGCCGCGGAAGTTGTTCCCCCACCTCCAGCCCTGGGCGGAATCACGATTGAGCCGGCGCAGCAACCCGAGCTCGAGAAACGTCCTGGCATCGATATCCCTCTGCAAGGGGCGGAACTTGATCGGAGACTGCTATCGGCCTTCCTCGACGGTGTCATCATCACGTCAGCCTGCACTCTTTTCGGCTTCATTTTTTGGAAATTGACCGGCATCCGCCCGCCCCGGTTGGAGGCGATTGGAGTTCTGGGCGGTTTGGGTATCGTGCTCTGGGCCGCTTACCAATACTTGCTGGTCGTCTATGCCGGGACGACTCCCGGCCTGCGTCTGGCGGGACTGGAATTGCTCCGCTTCGACGAAAGGCGGGCCCCCCGTCGACTGCGTCGCTGGCGCGTCCTCGCATCCTATCTTTCGGCAGTGTCGCTTGGCATGGGATATCTCTGGGTATTCCTCGACGAAGACTCGCTCTGCTGGCATGACCGCATCACCCATACCTACCTCGCGCCGAATAAACATCAGTCAAGCCTTGGCAATTAAGCTCACCATCTCCGCCGCTCGCGAATGCCGTGGTGCTCTCGAACCGCGTTGCTCTCGAACCGCGTTGCTGTGCTATCTTCATGGTTTGTTCCTATCGAGGTCAGGCGTTCCCCTGAAGCATGGCAACCTCCGTTGAAGGGTCCAAACCGGCCATAAAGGTCTTCGTCGCCACCACGGTGATGTTGACCTTCATCTCGTTCTGGCGGGCTTCCGCCATCGTCCTCTCCGACCTCGCATCTTCCGCTTACTATGCTGGCGGCGACGCCGAGAAGGTCATCGGTAAGAGCGCGCCCTGGTTCATTCTGGGTGTCATGCTGTTCAGTTATGCGGTGCGGGCGCTCTACATCGAATCGAGCAGCATGTTCGTTCGTGGCGGAGTCTACCGTGTGGTTAAAGAAGCCATGGGCGGAACTCTGGCCAAGTTCTCCGTTTCGGCTTTGCTTTTCGACTATGTGCTGACCGGACCGATCAGCGCGGTCTCCGCCGGCCAGTATCTGGCAGGCTTTATCAAAGACATGGGCGTGTATCTGCATCGCCCTCTGCAGTTTTCTGACGACCATTTCGCGGCAGGGCTGGGTGTGATCGTGGTGGCCTACTTCTGGTGGAAAAATACGCAGGGCATGCACGAATCCAGCCAGAAGGCATTACAGATCATGGTGATCACCACGGTGATGGTGGTGATTCTGCTGATCTGGTGCACCATTACGGTTCTGCGCGCCCCCATTGTGTTGCCGCCGAATCCTCTCCACCCCGGGGTGGTTCCGCTGAACAAGGAATCGTTGGGATGGCTGAATGGAAGCTGGTTCGGGCACATCACCTGGATCATTCTGTTCGTGGGGTTCGGGCATTCCGTACTGGCGATGAGCGGCGAAGAAACTTTGGCGCAGGTCAATCGTGAAATCGAGCATCCCAAGCTCAAGAACCTCGAGAAGACCGGGCTGGTAATTTTTATTTACAGCCTGCTGTTTACCTCGCTGGTCTCGTTCTTTGCAGTGATGATTATTCCTGACAAGGTCCGTCCGGATTACTTTGCCAACCTGATCGGTGGCATCGCGGTGTATCTGGCCGGGCCGGAGAGCCTTAAGCTGCTCTTCCACGCCTTCGTGGTGCTGGTGGGTGTTTTGATTCTGGCGGGGGCGCAGAACACCTCCATTGTGGGCGCGAATGGCGTCCTCAACCGGGTGGCGGAAGATGGCGTGCTCACGAGTTGGTTCCAGAAGCCGCACAACCGCTACGGGACGAGCTATCGCATTATCAATCTGATCGTGGGACTGCAGTTGCTTACGATTGTTCTCAGTCGCGGCAACGTTTACCTGCTGGCGGCTCTCTATGCGTTCGGCGTGATCTGGAGCTTTGCCATGAAGTCCGTTGCCGTGCTCGTGCTGCGTTTCACCGAGCCGGGCAATCGGGCCTGGAAGGTACCGGGAAATCTCCACTTTGGCAAGACCGAAATTCCCGTCGGCCTGATCCTGATTTCCTCTGTGCTGTTGATTACGGCTGTGGTCAACCTGTTTACCAAGTATCAGGCCACGATCGCGGGAGTGATTTTCAGCGCGGTGTTTTTCACCATCTTCACGATTTCCGAGCGCCACGTTACCAAGGAGCGCCACGGCAAACCGGAACAACTTGATCAATTTCGCGTGTACGGCAATCAGGAATTGGGCAGCGGCGCCATGGGCGTGCGCCCGGGAAACATTCTGGTCGCAGTACGGGATCCCCGCAACCTCTATTATCTGCGCCATATTTTGGGCCATACCAACACGCTCAAGCAGGATTTGGTGGTGATGAGCGCCCGCCTCTACCATCGCGAACATAGTTTTAGCGGCAGCGCGGTGCTGGAGGCCAGCCAGGTTTTTGACCACTACGAGCAAGAATTGTTTACCGCCGCCGTCGCCGTTGCCGAGAAAGAAGGAAAGCCCATTTCGCTCCTCGTGGTTCCGGCGACGGACGTATTCGAAGCCATCATGGTGACTGCCCAGCGGCTGGATTCGATTCGCGTTGTCTGCGGTCTGTCGAACAAACTGACCGCCGATGAGCAAGCCAAGCTGACGGGCGACGCCTGGGAGCGCATGCCGGAGCCACGTCCCCGCCTGACTTTGGAAGTCTGCGCTCCCGATGGCACGGTACGCGAATACACGATTGGTCCCCACAATCCGCGGCTGCGACCCCAGGATGTCGAACTGATGCACAAACTCTGGCTCGACATTACGACCGATCCTAAATATGCCGGAGTGCACCATTACCACATCGTTGCCTTGGCACTGGAGGAATTGCGCAGGGAGTTGAGTACGGAGCAGCGGACCGATCTGTTGCAAAAACTGCAGGAAGAGATGCGGCGCTCCGAACCCAACTAAAGCATCAGCGCCCCAAAATCGCCTTCAGCGACGTTCCCAGATCGCGATAGCGAAACGGATATCCGGTTGAGATCAACTTGCTGGCTTCCACTTTCTGGCTTCCGAGGAGCACTTCTTCGCCCATCTGACCGAAGGCCAGCTTTACGGCGAACGCAGGTACGGGCAAAATTGCGGGACGCGATAGAACGCTCGCCAGGGTCTTAGTAAACTCCGCATTTCTGAGCGGTTTGGGAGCCACCATATTCACCGGCCCTTGCATGAGGTCGTTCTTCAGAATGTGGTGGATGGCGCCGACCATGTCGCGTACATCAATCCAGCTCATCCATTGCTGACCGTCGCCGACGCGGCCGCCGAGGCCAAGTTTGAACGGCGCCAGCATGGCTCCAAGCGCGCCGCCCGTGGGACTGAGCACGATGCCGGTTCGGAGGTGTGCGGTGCGAATGTCGGCTTGCACTGCCGGCGTGGTCGCTTCTTCCCAGTCCTGGCAAACCTCCGCCAGGAAACCCGTGCCGGGCGCGCTTTGCTCGCGCAAAACTTCATCGCCGCGATTACCGTAATAGCCGATGGCGGAACCGCAAACGAACACCTTCGGCCGGTCTTCGGCTTGCGCCAGAGCCGATGCCAAGTTAAATGTGCCGACGATGCGGGTGTCTCGTATCTTCGCCTTCTTGGCATCGGTCCACCGTCCGATGATGCTTTCGCCCGCGAGATGAATGACCGCGTCGAAGCCCGAAACTGTCTGCGGCGCCAGGGGTACGGCCGGATCCCATGAAATCTGGTCGTCCGCCTTTGACGGGCCCCGCACCAGCCGCACAATGGAACATCCGTTCGTAAGCAGAGACGGAAGTAGAGCGGCCCCGATCGGCCCGGAAACTCCGCTGACAAGGATTCTCGAATTCATAATCGCAAATTGTCACTCTACCAGTTCGCGAAGCGCCCGAACAAATTGCGGATTCGATGCGAACGATTTGAGGCGAAGGCGATGCGCTTTCTCAGTTTACGTGCGAATGGGCAGTGTTCACGGGCGCACGGGCTATAATCCTACATGGCGACCCTGCGCCAACAGATCGCGACTACTGCCCTCACGCTCACCAAGTTCCGCGAGCTGATGAAGCGGATCCACGAAAACCGTCCGCAGGACGATCTGTCGATTGTCAAAAAAGCCTACGATTACTCTCTGAAGAACCACGAAGGCCAGACGCGCGCTTCGGGCGAGCCTTACCTGGTGCATCCTCTGGAAGTCGCGCTGGTGCTGGCCGAGATGAAGATGGACCCGGTCGCCATCTCCGCCGGTCTGCTCCACGACTCGGTGGAGGATACATCCGTGACCATCGTCGACATCCGCAAGGAATTTGGCGAGCAGGTCGCGCACATCGTGGAGGGCGTTACTAAAATCAGCAAGATTGATTTTGCCACGCGCGAGGAGGCGCAAGCTGAGAACCTGCGCAAGATGATGCTTGCCATGGTCGATGACATCCGCGTGGTGCTCATCAAGCTCGCCGACCGGCTGCACAACATGCGCACGCTCGAACACCTGCAGCCCGACCGCCAGCGCAAGATCGCCGAAGAGACGCTTGAGATCTACGCGCCCATTGCGCACCGGCTGGGCATGGGCAAAATTCGCGGTGAACTTGAGGATCTCGGCTTCCGCTTCCTCGATCCCGCCGGCTACGAGCAGGTGGGAAAAGCCGTCAATGCCCGTCGCAAACAGGGCGAAGCCTTTCTCGCCAAGATGCAGTCGATCATCAACGACAAGCTGAAAGAGGCGGGCATCCAGGCCAAGGTGGATAGCCGGATCAAACGGCTCTACAGCATTCACAAGAAGCTGCAGCGTCAGCGCATTTCCGTCGATCAGGTCTACGACTTGTTTGCCATGCGCGTGATCACGCGTTCATTGCAGGACTGTTACGCCGTGCTGGGCATCATTCACAATATTTGGCGTCCGGTGCCGGGCCGCATCAAGGATTTCATCGCCATGCCACGGCCCAACTTTTATCAGTCACTTCACACTTCGGTGATCACGGAAGACGGCACGCCTTTTGAAATCCAGATTCGCACTGAAGAAATGCACAAGATGGCCGAGGAAGGCATCGCGGCCCACTGGAAATACAAAGATGGACCGGTATCGGCGCAGGACGAGCAGCGGCTGGCATGGCTGCGCCAGGTGGTTGAGTGGCAGCGCGACGTCAGCGATCCTAACGAATTCCTCTCAGCCCTGAAAGTCGATCTCTATCCCGAAGAGGTCTACACCTTCACGCCGAAGGGCAAAGTGGTGGTGCTTCCCCGCGACGCCACGCCGATCGACTTTGCCTATACGATTCACACCGAGGTCGGCCACACCTGCGTCGGTGCCAAGGTGAACGGCCGCATGGTGCCGTTGCGTCATAAGCTGCATTCCGGCGATATTGTGGAGATTCTTACCCAGGCCGGCCACAAGCCCAGCCGCGACTGGCTGGGCCTGGTCAAGTCCTCGCGTTCGCGCAACAAGATCAAGCACTGGCTCAACCTCCACCAGCGGGAGCGTTCCATCGAAATCGGCCGCAAGGTGATCGAGAAAGAAGCGCGCAAATATCGCATCGCGCTCAAAGAAATCAAAGACGAGGAGTTGCAGAAGGTTGCGTCCGGTTATGGCTTGGGCAAAGTCGATGACCTGATGTCCGGCATCGGCTACGGAAAATACTCCGCGCGGCAAGTGCTGGCGCGTCTGTTGCCGGCAGGTACCACGCCTTCGATGGCAGGCGATATTGAGGCCGAGGGATTGAGTTCGAAGCCCGGAGCCATCGCCAGCGTGGTGCGCCGGGTCTTTGGCGACCACAACGCGATCATGGTCAAGGGCCAGGGCGATATGCTGGTCTACCGCGCCCGCTGTTGTAATCCCATTCGCGGAGAAGGCATTGTCGGCTACATCACGCGCGGCAAAGGAGTGGCGGTGCATGCGGTGAGTTGCCCCAACGTCACTAACCTGATGTACGAGCCCGAACGCCGCATCGACGTGGAATGGGCCCGCGACGAGAGCACCCCCACGGCTTACCCGGTCAAGCTCACCGTCTACTGCGACGACCGTTTCGGGATGCTGAAAAATATCACCAGCGTTATCGGCGATGCCCAAAGCAACATCCGCAACATCGGCGCAAAAACCTCCAACAGCCAGGCCAGCGTAGAGATCGTCCTCGATATCTCCGACCTCAAACACCTCGAACAAATTATGGCCGGCCTGCGGAAAATTCCCGGCGTCCATGAAGTGCAGAGGCTGCAGAAGATCTGACCGGAACCCTTAATGTCTTACGGTTTCACAGCGGTATATTGCCGTGCTTCTTTGACGGATTCTTATCGCGTTTATTCTCCAGCATGGCCAACGCCTGGATGAGCTTCTTACGCGTTTCGTGCGGCTGGATGATGGCATCGACGAAACCGCGTTCGGCGGCCACGTAGGGGCTGGCGAAGCGGTCGCGGAATTCGTCGATCTTTTGCTGGCGAACCTCTTCGCGATTACCGGAGCCATCCAGTTCGCGCCTGTAGACGATATCTACCGCGCCTTCCGGAC
>DATNKA010000998.1:0-3221 GCA_035603655.1 Candidatus Acidiferrales bacterium
CACCGACTCCTACGATGTTTTGCTTCTCGACATCAATATGCTGGATCTGTCGGGCACGGAACTGTTAGACCAGCTTAGGGAACGAAACCGTCCGTTGCCGTCTATCGTGTTTGTCACGGCACAGGTTGAACCCGCGGTCGCGGCCTTCGAGAAGCTCACCGTAGACTACGTGCTAAAGCCTTTCTCGAACGAAAGCATCAACGAAGCCCTGGACCGGGCCTCTCGGAGGGCGAAGGGGGAGCGAGCCGCACAACTGATCGAAACTTTGCCGCAGCTGCAGAAGCTGTCTCGTCCGGATCACCCCATGATCGCAATCAAAGCTAAAGGAAGGATTCTGTTCATCAATCCTGGCGATGTGGTCGCAGTTCAAGCGGAGGGCAATTATGTGTCGCTGCAGCGGGAATCGGACTCCTATCTGCTGCGCGAGTCCATCACGCTGGTGGCAGAAAAGCTGAAGCCGTACGGATTCATTCGGATCCATCGATCTGCGCTGGTGAATACCTCGTTTGTGGTAGAGATCAAGCCGTACGCGACGGGAAAGTATGGTCTCCGGGTCAAAGGTGGGAAGGAATACGCAGTTACCCGCGGTTACAAGAAGAATCTCAAACCCCTCACAGAATTCCGCATCGGTAGCGGTGCCTTCCTTGCGGAATAGCCTACTCATCGACGCAACCTGGAGGTGAACCCCCCTGCCACCGACTCCGGAAACCCTCTCTCTGTTGCAGCTGCCAACCATGAAGACCGCAGCCTTCCCATCACCGCGGTTGCCGAGTCAGCAACCAATCCTCGCCCACGCTTTGATGCCAAACGCCTTGAAACCTCGCCGCCAGCACTGGGTTAAGTTCGGATGGCGCATCCCAGTCAACCGGCAGTAATTCGCCCTGGACGAAGAAACCAAGACTTGCCGCCTCAGAATTTACCGATCAAGTGGCGAAGTCACGCTGGCTGCGGATTCAATGTGTCAACCATGGTGTTTGCTCTTACACTCGCGAAGCAGATAGAAAAATGAGGCGGCCCAAACGAGGCCGCCTCTATCGAAAGCGTGTTCGTTAAAAAACGAACTTCGCTTGCAATTCGATTACCCTTGGGGATGCATCGGCACCCAGACCAGAGCCATAGATGGTCGTCGGCTGACTAACGGTCTGCGTGATTTGGCCGAACTGGCTGCTATCCACGTTGGTGTTAGGGAAGGCAAAGTTCGGATGATTGAATAGATTAAAGAACCTTGCGCCAACGGAGAACTGAGCACTCTCCCACCTCGGTATCGCGAAGGACTTCTCCACATCGAAGTCAGTGTCGAAGTAGCCCGGGCCGCGAAACTGATTACGGCGCTGGGTCCCGAAATTATTTGTCGGGTCAGCGAAATTAGCGGCGCTATAACACGGATTGGGTAACCCGTTCACCAGCTGCGCAGCTGAGCCTCCGCAGTTCATGTTAGGCGAGCCGACAACGTCGGCGAGAACCGTGGTAGTAGTGGCGGGGGTCGTACTCCCGAACAAGCTACCTTGTAGAGTCGCTGTCTCGTTGCTGCTAAAGATCGAGTAAGGAAAGCCGGTGTGCTTAAAGATCGTGCCGGAAAATGTCCAACCTTTCACTAGCGCGTTCGGACCCCACGCCGTCAGGTGACGGAAAGCGTCACTCCAAACGTAGTTCATAACGAATGACTGCCGCACATCGTAATCAGCATTGCCATAGTTAAGCTGGCGAATATTGAATGGATTCAGCGGTGTGACAACATCGACGTTGCCGTTGGCATTCACGCCGAAGGGATTCAAGGAGCTATTGGAGATTTCATCCAGAGCATGGCTGTAGGTGTAGGATGCCTGGAACTGAAAGCCTCCGTTAAAGTTGTGTTGGGCAGTCACCGTGACGCCGTTATAGTTTGAGTTGCCGCTGTTTTGTGTCTGAGCAACCACTCCGAATCGCGCGTCTGGCTGGGTAATCGGGAGACTTCCGAATGCAGCGCCGCCCGGGCTGAAGGCGTTCAGGGCTGGATTCGTGATCTCTTCATGCTCGCCATGATTGCCAACATATTTCACGCTCAGCGTGGTGTGCCAACCCAGAGCTTGCTGTATTTCCAGGTCCCACTCGTTATAACGCGGGATCTGCACTTTGCCAGGGTTAAAGAAATTGAAGGCGGGAACTGCGCCGCCGCTGGCAAAGTTGGCGCGAAAAGCAGCATTCGCAGCCGCCGCTTGCCCATTCAGGCTTCCGGCCGCTGCTGGTGAAAGCGCCCCATTAAAAAGAACGAACGATGGATCGTTCGGTGCATTGGTGAGAATGTCATCAATCGCACCGGTAGGAATCGCGTCACTGAAGATGCCGAATCCTCCGCGAACCACCGTGTTCCTGGCGCCGAACGGCGACCATGCGAAGCCGACCTTTGGCTCGTATACGACAGGTGTTACAGAGGGGAATGCAGTACTCAGACCCGTCGTCAAGGCTTGATTCACTGGTGCAGTGCGATTCAGGTCCTGAAACGGTGCAGAAAAGCTTTGGAAGCAATTAGTCTGGCAGACTGGATCGGACAAGTGATCAAACCGCATGCTCAGCGTCAGCTTCAAGTTCGAAGTGACCTGGAGCTCGTCTGATGCATACCATCCAAGTTGGTAGAGCGCTATCGGTACATTTGTGTTGAGGGGAAAATTCTGAGACACCAAACTTCCAACGTTGGAGTTCGCAGGCGCCACGCCTCCGAAGGCGAAGTCGTTCAGGGTCGTTTCCTGAGCAAAAGGAATGACGCCGACGAAATTGTGATCGCTCACATCGTCGCGGCGGTAGTTAACTCCGAAGCGGAAGCTGTGCCTCCCGCGAGTCCAACTGAAATCGTCGACAATTCCGTACTGGGTCACAGACCGGCCCTGAGGAAAGTTAGCTCCATCATTATTCAGAGGGAACAGTGAACCGTCACCGAATGCGACCGTCTGAGGAAGAGTCTGGAATTCAGCGGCCTGGTTCACCATCGTGAAGAGCGCGCTATACCACTGCAGTGAGGCGATGAAATTGTTTACTTTATTATTGCCGAATGTGTGAGTCTCGCTAAACTGGGCCTGCCATTCGGGCTGAGTGCTCTGAGCATCGAAGGCCGGGCTCAGAGGATCGGTATAGGTGGCCTGGATGCCGCTTTCATGTTGCACTCGAACGAAGAGCTTGTCATTGTTGCCGATATTCTGATCATAGCGCCCCACAATCAGGTAATCGTTGGTGGCCTGAGAGGTGCC
>DATNKA010000999.1:0-10484 GCA_035603655.1 Candidatus Acidiferrales bacterium
CGGTACGCTCTTTGACTCGTGGTACAGAACCGAGAAAACTCAGTTTCATTCCGTGCTATTTTCTGTGAGCTGTGGGAATAAGACGATCGTTCTCTACTGGCTCCCACGCAAGATTGTGCCTTCTAGGGAATAAACAAGCGAGTTTCGTGTTTTTACTGTGTGGACGTGTCAAGAACAGAGTTTCTACTCGGACCGTTCGAAGAACTGGCCATGCCGCTTTTCGATCAGCTCTACAACTTTGCCCAGTAGATGACGCACAATCGCGAAGGGGCCGAAGACCCGGTTCAGGAAACCTACGCCAACGCTTTAAAGGGCTTCCCGACTTTTTGGATAGGGACTGATTTCCGCGCATGGATGTATCGCATCTTGCGTAACACGTTCTTGACCTCGTGTACTTGGTTGAAAGCGACCATGACTGTACCGCTCAATCTGGACGAGGCCCGAGTTGAAATGTCAGTTCAGCCCGACACGGCGGAGACGCTTCTACTTGAACGGTTAAACCGCGAAGCTCCAGACCGTGATCGATGAGTTGCCGGTTATTTTCGTGAGATCCTTTTTGCGAAGTGGAAGAGATGTCGTATCAGGAGATTTCTGAGACGCTTTCGGTTCCGATAGGCACAGTGATGTCGCGTTTATCGCGGGCGAGGCGAAGCTGACGTGACCGTCTGCGACCGCAGCTATCAACAACAGTAGTTACATCAGCGATGACGAAAGGGACAAACGATGGTTTGTGAGTACTGGAAAGAGCAACTCGACACTTATCTGGACGCTGAAGTTCCGACAGAAAAGGTGCGAACTTTCGATGCTCACGTTCGCAGTTGTTCCTCTTGCGCGGGAGATGCCCTGGCGCGTGTACAAACGAAACGGGCGCTTCAGAGCGCTGGAAAACGGTACGCTCCCAGTGCCGAGTTCCGAAGACGGATGCAGCGCAGAATTGCGCCAAAAGCGAAGCGCAGTCTCGCTCTGAGATGGATGCCAGCTGCGGCGGCGGCCGCCATCCTCGTAGTCGGGATGTTGACTTCAGCCTATCTGGGAACTCGATCCGGCAGGAATCGAATTTTCAGCGAGATCGCTGACCTTCACGTGGCGACGCTGGCCAGTTCGGCTCCGGTGGATGTAATTTCCACCGACCGGCATACTGTAAAGCCTTGGTACCAGGGAAAAATTCCCTTCGCGTTCAATTTGCCGGAGCTCCAGAACTCTGAGTTTTCTCTGCTCGGTGGACGGATGACTTATCTTGATCAAACGCCGGGCGCGCATCTTATCTACGATGCGCAGAAGCACCATATTTCCGTGTTCGTGTTTCAGGAACGGTCACTACGAGCCAAGTTGGACGAACATTCTCTCTTGCCAAAGCAACTGCCGTTCAACATGAAAACATGGAGTCAAGGCGGCCTTCGTTATTTCGTGATCGGCGATGCGTGCGCTGCGGACATTGCCAGTCTCGCGCAGCTGTTTAGAGCCGCGTCATAGATTTAAAGTGCGTATTCTGGCGCTCGGTGTGATCCTCCAGAAGATTGTTTTTTCTGCAGTTCGCCTTAAGGCAAAACTCGTAGCCCCACACCGTGTACTGTGAGAAGGTGCCACGGGTGCGAAGGGTCGCTCTCCAGTTTCTGTGGAAGCCTCAGCATGTGGTTGTCTACAGTCCGCGTGCTGGGGTAGTTCTCGTACTTCCAAGCTTTATCGAGAAATTCATCCCGCGAAATCACGCGATGGGCGTTCCTTGCCAAGAACTTCAGTGTCTTAAATTCCTTTGGAGTAATGCTGATTTCCTCGCCGCCACGAGTAATCTCGGTTTTGAAAAGTCCACCGTCACGTCCGCAAAGACATATACGTCTGCGCCCTCTGGACTGAAGCGCGACACACGCCTGATTGACGCGCGCAGACGGGCAACAAGTTTCGTCGGCGCCCATTTCCAGAATCACGCCCGGAAGATCCCGGACGCGGTAGATCGAGAATCACTGCGGTGGGTAGTCCCTGGCGGAGTCTCTCCAAACCACAAGCGGCATCAGGGGACAACCTCGACTACATATCCTTCGGAAGAAAAAAGCCGCTGCAGAATCTTCCGCAACGGGCCATTGGAGCCGATCGCAGTTCGGCTATTGGACTGTTCAAGGTGTTGGACTGTTCAAGGTTGCTGCCAAGGTGGTGGCTGCCATAAGCTTTTTTCCTTCTGCCGGATTGCCGATTGATTCGCACCTCAGGTATCACAGGGTCGATTCATCGGAGAGTCCTTGCCCTTTTGTGAAATTAACTAACAAGAGCCGCAGCTTGTGCTTGGCTCGGAACAAACTGGTCTTTGATTGGTGCCGTCACCAAAGTTCCCTACTAAGATCGCACTGGGGGATTCTCCGAAAGTGGCCGGGGTCGCCAGAACGCCCCAAGGCGCGTTGAGTATCCCACCCGCAGCGACAAAAGTGCCCACGAAATTGCCATTCGCGTCTAAGATATCGACCTGCCCTATACCGGCACCGGGCTGAGCGTCGTGCTTGGCAGCATCTTGCATTGCATATGCGATGTCGATCTGGTTTCCGATAACGTTGATGCCGTGGGGTGCGAAGCCCGCAAGGAAGCTTAGGATCGGTGAACAAACCGCTCAACGAGGTGAGGTTAAAATTGCGATCGAAAACGTCGATTTTTCCGCTATTGAAGTTCGTCGCCAAAAGAAAGGTGCCGTTGAGCGACGCCAGGCCTTTATAAACCGCGCCGCTGGCGGAGTTATCGAAAGCCACGGTCGCCGTGTTGCTTGTGCCAGTCCAGCTGGCGATGAGGCCATCCTTAGTGTCAAAAATAGTCCACAATTAACTGCCCGCCATTGAAATAAGCGCCGTTTCCGTTCGAAACGTTGCTCGTGGGACAACCGGGGCTGCGATTACCGTTCGGATTGTGCGTGGCCCCGGGTATCGTCACTACGAGGCCGGTATCCTTCATTGCCCTAATTATCATAGCGAGTGGAAGTGCCGCTGTTGTTATTGGCGATCCAAAAGTCTCTCCCGGAAGAATAGAAATCCCCCAGGGGTTCAACAGTTGAGGATCTGTAGTTGGACAGAGAATCGAGAATCAGATTGATACTTCCTAAGTCTCGAACTCTCTGTCGCAACCGCGAGAGCCCGACATCTTGATCCCGACCTACTGACCGCCCGAGGCGGATGAAGTGCTCGGGCTTGGAGAGTTCGCCTTGCCAAGCATGACCATCTCACGAGAGGCCGGCATGGTATAGATGCCACTGAGTGTTTTGATTTTGCTCAGAAAATACTTGCCCCCAACATGCTCGAAGCTAAGCGTTGGCTCGTTGTCTGCAACTGTAACTTCGTCGAACGCCAGAGGAAACAGAAATGCTCCGCCCTTGTCATAACCACGGATGGCTAACTCTCGATTTACGCCAGGACTAGCCCGATTTATCCTGTATTCGCCTGCGGGCAGCGTTGCGCCTCCGGCGACGAACTCGAACGGAACGCTCACGACGACCGCATCGGTGTCCTGTGCACGAGCACTTATTCCAACTCCAAGTAAGCACGTGAACATAAGTGCAGCTGTCAAATACGACCTCTTCATAATTGCTCCTTATTGATCTAGGTTGACTCTTTCACAATCGATAACCGCATTGTGCTGGCTTTATTCCATATCTGCTGACCCGCAGGCTTCGGTCATTTATATACATGTAAGCGTCAGTACGTTAGACGCACTCATGACTGATGAGATACAGCGTGAATGTCATTTGCTCGTCACTTGTTTGTCGAGAGGCTGTAATGGCGTGGGCGGCAGGTTCATAGCCAGCACTATGTCGACGCCTAATAGCTTGACAGGTGTTCAGTCTGTCTCTTAAAAGGTTGGCGGGACGTTAATTCGGAGAAGGGGTTCGTCACCGAGCGATGCTAACCGAATATGTCCGAGGGATGGAGTTGCGAAGGCGCTCGGCAAAACGACCGATAATCCTCTTCGTCACCCTGCTCGTTGGAGCAAGCTCTTCGGGCGCTAAGCTAGTTCGCTCGTCGAAGTATCTGTTAAGGCGTTCGCGAAGGTGTAACCGAACTCGCCACACCCGCGCGTTCACCGCAGCCTGGCTTAGGTTTAGCACTTCTCCGGTCTGTTCGATTGAGAGTCCGACGTTACGGAGTACAAAGACCGTCCGCAAGATCGGGCGCAGTTCTTTTACGGTTCTGACAAGGATGTCTCGCAACTCGGATGCCAGCACAGTTGTTCCGGATTCGGGGATCGATCGGGGATGTCCACTGGGAGCATGTCCCCATGCAACTCAAAATCCTCGTCCAAGAAAACTTCTTTGTGGGTGCGCTGTTTTCGCAACTTCATAGGCAACTGGTTTGCGGTGATGCGAATCAGCCAGGTAAAGAATTGGGAATCTTCTCGGAAGTCGGCCAGATTCTGGAAGGCTTTCAACAGGGCTTCTTGGACCGCGTTTTCGGAATCTCCCCTGTTGCGCGTGACGGTCTGAGAGATTCAGAGAAGTCTGCGGCCGTATCGCTTACGAGTTGCTCGAATGCGGTAATATCTCCTTTCTTGCAGACGTGGACAAGCTCCAGATCGTCGCTTGCCACTTCCCTCACTGCGAGTTGTGTTGAGTTGGCAATCATATTCGTGCAGAACGTTTTGGAGAACAATCGGAAGTTGCGACGGCAAAGGAAATGGGTACGGGCCACGGTTTGTAATCGTCATCTTGATCAGAATGTCCTCGACATCGGCCTTGGCATATTCCACGGCCACGTCGAAGTAGCGATCTTCGTCGAATACGCCCCTACCGAGTAACTCAAACTCCGGTTGGCGCTTGTCGCGCCGTCGTTTTTTTTCCACTGGGGTCGGGTAAGGAAACTCCGCCTGTGGGTATCCGCCGTGGTTCCTTCCGCAGGGTAGAGGACCTCGAGAAAGCCATCACGGAGTTCATGGCCGTTTGGAACGAGAATCCCAACCCTTTGTCTGCACCGCCACCGCGGAATCGATCGTGCAGAAGCTATCGCGTTGTCGACAAACCTTGGAACAGATTTGGCCGGCTGTACCCTACCCGACAACCAAAAGCACCGGGCTTCCCAACCACGAGGGAATCCCATTTGCAGGGTAATTCGTTCTGGCCGCGTGAGAGTAGCAGCTTCGGGTGGCACAGTCTTCTCGGCGCTCATCGTGGCTCGGATGACGTTTCACTTTACGCTGCGCCGGCCCGAGCGCAGTCGCTTGCCCATCTGCCACAGGCCTATATCGCGGTAGGCGCGCTCGACCTTTTAGTGGACAAGGATGTCACATACGCTATGCGGATGCTGCGCGCGGGCGTCCCTGTTAACTCAGGTGTTATGAGTCACTAAGTGCATGCGAACTATATAGGGGTGGGGAGCGTCTACGAGTGTAGGCGCTTAGCCTCCCGCTTAAGGCACGAATTTATAGCCCACGCGGTGGACCGTGAGAAAGTGTGACGGGCGCGAAGGGTCGCTCTCCAGTTTCTGTCGTAGTCTCAGCATGTGGTTGTCCACCGTCCGCGTGCAGGGGTAGTCTTGGTACCCCCAAACTTTATCGAGAAGTTCGTCCCGCGAGATCGTGCGTTCGGCGTTCTTTGTCAAAAACTCCAGTGTCTTGAATTCCTTTGCAGTGACCGTGATCTTCTCGCCGCCACGCGTAATTTCCATCTTGGAAAAATCGACTAGCACATCCGCAAAGACATACACCGGCTCTGGACTGACGCGCGATGCACGTCTGATCAGCGCACGCAAACGCGCAACCAGTTCCCTTGGGATGAATGGCACGGTCACGTAATCGTCGGCCCCCATTTCCAGTAAAAGGACCTTGTCTGCAACATCTGAGCTCCCGCTAAGAATTAGTAGGGGCACACCAGAAACCAAATTCGCAATTTTCTTGCAAAGGTCACATCCTGAAGATCCCGGACGAGGTAGATCGATGACCGCTGCCGCTGGCACGCAATGGCGAAGTCTCTCCAAACCAGATACAGCGTCGGGGACAACGTCAACCTCATACCCTTCCGAGGAGAAAAGCCGCGCCAGACTCTTCCGCAAAGCACGATCGTCCTCGATGACCAAAATCCGCTCCATTGGAGCCGGTCGCGGTTCGGAGATTGGAGCGTTCAGGGTTGCTGCCAACGTCGCGGTTGCCATATTCCTCTTTCTGCGGGATCGCCGCTTGATTCACACGTCATGTATCACAGCGCTGCGTCATCGAAGATTTATCCCCTTTTGTGAACTACTTTGCGAGTCGTTCAATTTCCACAGTTCAATCGGCCCAACTCACGGCCCCGCTTTGCTATGGTCAACCTCTGCTGCGATGGCATCAGATCCTCAAAAACCAGCCACACGACTCCCTGTGCGAACGCGTAACGGTCCCACTTGGTAAGTCTGACTTCTCGTCCCGGAAACCATATCTGGTTCTCTAGGCACCCAGAACAAGTCCGACCTGGGGATGGAGCGGATGCCCTTGGTCGAATTCCGAGTGGCGACCGAACACGCCGAGGAGTAAACCTTCCCTACTTCTGGAGCAGATACTCTCTCCTGGTGCTTGTTATCAATCGTCAAACCGCCGTGCGCTAAGCACAGCGCTGCAAGGGATAAGATGGAAATGCCGAATTTCAGTGCGTTCATCGTGCAAGCCCGTAATGTTTAATGTCCTGGACTGCTCCAACACTCTTTTCGCTCGTCTCGATCGGACCAGGCAAGTCTCTTGATAGTGCCGCACCGGGAGTGTTAAGGAATGACTGGCGAACGGCCTTCCGGGCTCTGGCCAGCCGTGACATAACGGTTCCTATCGGGATCAACAATATTTCCGCGATCTCCTGGTACGACATCTCCTCCACTTCACAAAGCAGGAGGGCCTCCCTGTAACCCACCGGCAAACGGTCGATGGCGCGCTGCACCAGTTGGGAATTCGAGCGATTCATTAGAATCGTTTCCGGAGTTTCCCGATCAACTGCCAGTTCAGGTCCGTCCTCCTCCGAGGCCGTGGCCACGGTCATCCGCCACTCGAGTTTTGAACGCGAACTTAGAAAAGTGTTCTTCAGGATTTGAAATATCCATGCGCGGAAATTGGTGCCTGACTGAAAGGATGCAAAACTGCGTAAAGCCTTGAAATAGGTCTCTTGAACAAGATCCTCGGCATCGTTCGAATTGTGCACCAGCCAGCGCGCGAAGTTGTAAAGTGAATCGAACAAGGGCATGGCCAACTCTTCGAATTCTGCCATCGGTTGATCGGCCCGTGAGGATGAAGTCCCCGATCCGACCATCCCTATGAGTGCAGATCCACTATTCTTCATTTGCCTTCCCGTATTGAGGCGACCGAGTTTCGAACGGCTGGCGCCCGCGTTGCAGCTCACTCTCACGCGTCACTCCTCCGGCGTCAATTCACTGCGGACTTTTTCCACATATCCAACTCATTGCTTGCTAAATAATTGTTGGCTAACGGGTTAGCTCCGCGTATATTCTGAGTCCGGGAGTCTCTTTTGCGCGAAAAGCTCGACTCCGTGCGAAGCCCACTGCTATGGAACCCCTAGGGCCCACCTCCGTCGTGCGATTCGGAACTTATGAGGTGTCTCTACAGTCCGGCGAGGTGCGTAAAGCTGGTTTGAAAATCAGAATCCAGCAGCAGCCGATGAAGCTGCTGGAGATTTTGCTGGAGCATCCGAGGGAAGTCGTCACGAGGGAGGAATTGCGCAGCCGGGTCTGGCCGGGCGAAAGTCTCGGCGATTTCGACCAAGCTCTCAATATCGCCGTCGGGAAGCTGCGGAGTGCCTTGGGGGACTCGGCTGAGAATCCGCGATTCATCGAGACTCTTCCCAAAGTCGGCTATCGCTTTATTGCGGAAGTCTCAGTTGTCGACGCATACGTCCGATCAAAAAAGCCGGAATCTGTGGCTGAGGATCTGCCGGCAACAGAGCCCGCGCATAAGCTCCAAGTCGCCGCGTCGGCGGTTGTACCCCAGCGCCGGCGATGGACGACGCGTCGGGTCATCGTCGCCTTGGCGCTCGTCGTGAGTTTATCGATTCTCGCCCTCTTGCTCATTCATCCGCGTGGCCATCCACCCATGGGTATCCACTCACTGGCGGTGCTTCCGCTGGATAATCTTTCAGGCGACGCTTCCCAGAATTACTTCGCCGACGGCATGACAGATGAGTTGATCACCGACCTGGCGCAAATCAGCGCTTTACGGGTAATCTCCCGCACGTCGGTGATGGTATACAAAGGAGCGCGCAAGCCTCTGCCGCAGATCGCTCGTGAGCTGAACGTGGATGCCGTGGTAGAAGGAACTGTGCTCCGCTCCGGTGACCAGGTCCGTATCACGGCTCAGTTGATCGAGGCCTCTACGGACAAGCACTTATGGTCGCAGAGCTATGAGGGTGAGTTGCGTGATACCCTGGCACTCCAGAACAGGGTGGCTGGGGCCATTGCAGATCAAATTCGGATCAATTTGACTCCGCAGGAACAAGCTGCGCTGAAAAACGTAAAGGTTGTTAATCCAGAAGCGTACGAGTCCTATCTCAAAGGTCGTTACTTCTGGAATAAGCGAACGGCAGATAGCCTGAGGGCCGCGCTGGCTTATTTCAAGCAGGCAATCGAGGAGGACCCGAACTACGCCCAAGCTTATTCTGGCCTGGCCGACACCTACGCCTTATTGGGAGATTGGGAGTACGGGGTTCTAGCCCCGAACGAGGCATACCCCAAAGCCAAAGCCGCGGCGATTAAAGCCTTGGAGCTAGACAACACCCTCAGCGAAGCACACACTTCATTGGCATTTTCCTCGGACGTCTTCGACTGGGATTGGGAATCTGCCGAGAGGGAATTCAGGCGCGCTATTGAACTGAATCCTGGCTATGCAACCGCTCACCATTGGTATGCCTGGCATTTGAGCGAGATGGGGCGGAATAGCGAAGCCGTCGCCGAAATGAGGAAAGCGGAAAACTTGGACCCGCTCTCGCTGATCATTAGTGCCGACATAGCGGAGATTCTTCTGGTGGCGCACTTGAATGATGAAGCGATAGAACAAGGCCGCAAGACCGTAGTCATGGACCCTAATTTTGCCATTGGCCACTATGAACTAGGGCAGGCGTTCGTGCAAAAGCATAGTTACAACGAAGCGATCGCAGAATTTCACAAAGCCATCGAGTTATCCGGAGGCAGCGTCCCCTGCATGTCCAATCTGGCCTACGCCTATGCCGTATCGAACAAAAGAAACGAAGCAGTAAGATTACTGAATGATCTAAAGACTCGATCCACTGGGAATGCTTCCGAGATTGCTTTGATGTATGTCGGTTTGGGCGACAAGGATCAAGCAATGAAATGGCTGGAAAAGGCTTACGAGGAGCACTTTAATCCCTCGATCCTCCTGCGGCCAGCCTTCGACCCTCTACGCTCCGATCCGCATTTCCAAAACCTCGTGCACCGCATTGGCCTCGCGTCGGCGTATGGACCACCTTCCTCGCCGACGGCGCGAGAACGAGTCGGGGCTTCGACCATCACGTAAGAAATGGGCAGTTATGCGGAGCTTAGCGGTGTGTCTGCGTTACCTGAGCGTATCGTCATGTCGATTAGCGGGCGTGAACCGTGCCGCAAAGTGCAGCCCCCGCAACCATTAAGCTTCGGTCGTAATCGGCGTGATTAAAAGGCTGAAGCCTGTTCTGGCTCTGCCGAGCTCATTTTGCCAAACGGTTGACAGATTGGATTGAATCGGCGGTCAGCGGGACTTGGCCGCTTAATCAGTAAATCTTCCTTCGCTCGGCGAGAATCAATTGTCTGTAAGCGACGGACTTCCCAGGACCCGACTTCTCGCCGGGAACAACTTTCGCATCGGGTTGCTTTGAAAGCTCAGCGCGCCGCGCCCTGTGCTTGCTGTGTCGGCCCTGATTTCACGGCCACATTCTTCACGTTGTCATTGGGAATTCGGTCGATCAGCAACGTAAACGGATCGATCCCTGCTTTCTCGGGCAGTTGAGCCGTTGTGAACGTGAACGTGGAATTGCGCTGAGTGATGTGCATACGTTGGCGGTAGAGCGTATCGCCATATTTCTTACCGCTTTCAGGCTTGGCCAATGCCCCGATGTCGATCCAATCATCCACCGGCACCTCGGTTTCTTTCCCCGTGGCGTCGGCCTTGAATTTGCGGGCTTCTACATTAATGGTGACGTCATATTTTCCATCCGTGCGCTTTGCCGCCGTGGCTTCCAGAGCGCGATTCGAGAACAGGGTGATATCTTCAAATAAGTCTTGGATCAAGTATTGCAGGTGGGGGGGAGTCTCTTCCCGCAACGCATCCACCAACGCATAAGACGTGGGATAGGGTGGAGGGGCATACGCATACTGGTGGATCACCTTGCGCAAGGCCCGATTGACCGCGTCCTCGCCGATCATCTCTTTCAGGTAATAAAGCACCACCCCGCCCTTTGCGTAGTGAATGTATCCCTGCTGAGAGTCGACGGTAAGCAGCGGACGTTCCCTGAGCCTCTCGTGGCCGCGGGCGCGCAGGTAGTTATCCATTTCATACGA
>DATNKA010001000.1:0-8095 GCA_035603655.1 Candidatus Acidiferrales bacterium
GTCTGTACCCGGGTGTATACCTTCTGCTTTTCGAGTGCATCCTGCAGGGCCAGGGCATTGATTACCGTGGCCAGCATGCCCATATGATCGGCGGAAACGCGGTCCATGTCGCGAGCCTGGTCGGCCACGCCACGAAAGAAATTGCCCCCGCCCACCACGATCGCAAGTTGCACGCCCAGCTTGTGCACGTCGGCCAATTCCGCCGCCACCTCGTGGATTCGTTTGGTATCCACACCGAAGCCTTGATTCGCAGCCAGGGCTTCGCCTGAAAGCTTGAGGAGCACGCGTTTGAAAGCAGGGGCGGAAGAGGTCATTTAGGTTTTGTAGCGCCGGCGTCCGGCGGTTGTCGATAAACGGGTACAAAAAAAGGCGCCCAACTGGGCGCCTTGAAAATTACTCCGCTTTCTGTTCAGAAGGCCGAGTGATGGCGATGGTCTCGCCCGCATCCCCCACCTTGAAGCGCGCGAAGCGCCGGACGCTGATGTTCTCGCCCAGCTTGCCGATCTTCGCCGCGATGAGCTGCGCAATCGACACGGTCTGGTCTTTGATGAAGGGCTGTTCCAACAAGCAGACTTCCTCGTAGAACTTCTCCATCTTGCCCGCAACCATCTTCTCGGCGATATTCGGGGGCTTGCCCGAGGCGACGGCCTGCGCGAGGTAAATGTCCTTCTCGCGATCGAAATCAGCCTTGGTGACATCTTCCTTGCGCACAAACTTCGGGTCGCTGGCCGCGATGTGCATGGCGATATCGTGCACCAACTCCTTGAAGTCTTCGGTGCGCGCCACAAAATCGCTCTCGCAATTTACTTCGAGAAGCACGCCAATCTTGCCCCCGGCGTGGATGTAGCTCGTGACCGCTCCTTCGCTGGTCACGCGAGTTGCTTTCTTGGCCGCGACGGAGACGCCTTTCTTGCGCAGGATCACGACCGCCTGCTCCATATCACCCTTGGCTTCCGTAAGAGCCTGTTTGCAATCCATCATGGGAGCTCCGGTCTTCTCCCGGAGATCCTTTACTTGCGCTGCAGAAATATTCGCCATAGTAGTGCTCATATAAATGAATCCTTCTCAACCTTTGGGGACCCGCACCTTACAAAATTTTACCCGCGCCGGACGACCCCGCGCGGGTCTCATGTCAAAACGCCCGGTTTTTCCTGGAATCTCGCCTAGAGAGTTCCCCCAGGGGCCAAAGCCCGCACCTTGCCAAAAACCGCTTCGCTAACTCCTCACGCCATCGCCAAGGCCAACCACTAACGACGGACGACCAACGACGCGCCTCTAAACCGTTTGGCTCTCCACTTTCGGGATGTCGGCCTCTTCACTATTGGCGACCGGCTTCTTATGCGTCCCTGGGCCCAGCACCTCTTCCATGCTGATGTCTTCGCCGATGTCGGCCATGTCCGATGCGGCCGCGGCTTCCTGGGCACGAAGTTCGAGAGCCGCTGCGGCATCTTCGGCATGCTGCGCTTCTCGGGCTTGCGCTTGTTCCGTGGCCGCAGTCATGTCGGCGATTTGTTTATCGCTCATCAATTGGGCGCCTTCGGCGATGGACTCCGAAATCTTCGAAGTAAACAGGCGGATCGCGCGCAACGCATCGTCGTTACCGGGAATCACGTAATCGACTTCGCTGGGGTCGCAATTGGTATCGACTACCGCGACCACGGGAATGCCCAGCTTACGAGCCTCGCGCACCGCAATCTGCTCTTTATTCGAATCGATTACGAACACCGCGTCCGGCAACCGGCTCATATTCTTGATGCCCGCCAAGTTGGCCTGCAGGTGCTTTCGCTCACGTTCGAGCTTGATCACTTCTTTTTTCGGCAGTAGCTCGTACCGGCCATCGGTGGCCATTTCGTCGAGCTCTTTCAGTCGCTTCACCGACTTCTGCACCGTAATCCAGTTGGTGAGAAGTCCTCCCAGCCAGCGCTGGTTGATGTAGAAGCCGCCGCACTTGGTGGCCTCTTCTGCGATGGCATCTTGGGCCTGCCGCTTGGTTCCGACGAACAGCACAATCTTGCCGTCGGCCGCCAGTTCCTGTACAAATTTGGACGCCTCTTTAAACATCTTCAGCGTCTTCTGCAAATCGATAATGTAAATCCCATTGCGCTCTCCGAAGATGTATTCCTTCATCTTGGGATTCCAGCGCTTCGTCTGATGCCCGAAGTGAACACCCGCTTCGAGCAACTCCTTCATGGTGATAGTAGCCAATGAACCTCCTTGTTTAGTCTGCATCCTTTGCGTAGGTACCGCTCCGGATTGCCATTCCCGTCCCCGCGCCGCGAGGCACAGGAAGAATTGAACACCTAAAAACAGCTGTCAGCCTCTAGCTCTTAGCTTCCAGCCAAATACAAAACCTTATCGCCATCGCCCATCCCAGTTCTGTCATTCCGAGCGAAGCGAGCAATCCTGGTCTCGCCCGGCACCCGGTTCTCGGACCTAGCGCTTGCTGAACTGGAAGCGCTTTCTTGCGCCCTTCTGGCCGTATTTTTTGCGTTCTTTGCCGCGCGAGTCACGCGACACCATGCCCTCGGACTTCAGCTTGCCGCGGAGTTCGGCATTGAATTGCATGAGCGCCCGCGCGATGCCGAGCTTTACTGCGTCAGCCTGACCCCGCACGCCGCCGCCCAACACACTCGCCACGATGCTGAATGCAGCCCCAGTGTCGGTTAACGCCAGGGGCGCTTTGGCTGCCGACCGCTGGGCCGGGGTGACGAAATACTCTTCAAACTCGCGGCCGTTCACCTTGAACTCGCCGCCACCTGGACGCAGATACACGCGCGCAATCGCTCGCTTCCGGCGCCCCGTTCCGTAATATTGAACCAAATCTGCCATTTAGCTTTCAGCTCCTAGCTTCTGGCTTCTAGCGCGAATCCCTAGAAGCGACCTTTCCAATTTTTCTCTTGAGCTCCCGAGGCCCCTCAGGGGCTGAAGCCCGAGAAACTTACCCGCACTTGCGGCACGGCTTAAACCATGCCCTGCCAAAACGCTCTACGCTCGCACTTCCAACTGCAAGGCCTGCGGTTTCTGCGCCTCGTGCGGGTGCTTGTCGCCCTTGTAGACTTGCAGCTTCGACAGCATGTGATCCGCCAGTTTGTTCTTCGGCAGCATGCGACGCACCGCGTCTTCGATGATTCTTTCCGGCTTGCGCGCCAGACGTTTGCGGTAATCCTCGGTACGCAGACCGCCCGGGTAGCCGGTGTAGTGGTGATACTGCTTCTGCTCGGACTTCATGCCGGTCGTTTTGACTTTCTCGGCATTGATGACGATCACATGATCGCCAGTGTCAAGAAAAGGTGTGTACTGCGGATTTTCTTTGCCCATGAGGACGCGCGCCACTTGCGACGCCATACGCCCAAGCGTTTGCCCATCCGCATCCACGACATACCACTTGCGCACAATTTCCCCCGGTTTGGGGAAATACGTTGACATCTGAAATCTCCCAGAATGAAAAAATAGCGAACCGCGATTGAATAACGAAAGAAAACCGCTCGTTGATTCCCCGGCGAGGACGCCAGACCATCAGGCGGGCAACCGCGAGACTTCCCAAAGCTTTAAAGATACCGTAGGGCTCGCGAGATTGTCAACGGAGGGTTAGAGAGTTACTTGAATGTCCCGTCCTGCGATCATGCTAATATGCCGACCCATGGCAGCGCCATCACTCGGCTATCGTTGCTCTCTACTGCTTCTGCCTCTGCTGACGCTCAGTTCGTTCTCTATGTTCGCAGCCGACGAAACCAGGCAGCCCGCTCCGCGCTTTCGCGCCAAGACCACATCTGGCAGCCAGTTCAACAATGCATCGGTCAAAGGCAAAGTTGTCCTATTCGAGTTCTGGACTAGCTGGTGCAAGTATTGCGAGGAGGAAGCGTCGCTGGTCGATGACATCGCCAAAGAATTTTCTGATAGAGGTCTGCTCGTGCTGGCGGTGGATGTTCTTGAGCCCGATCAAACAGTGAAGAAGTATCTTGCCGAGCATCCCCGATCCGTCCCGGTTGTGCTTACCAAGGATACGAATCTCGCAGCGATGTACAACGCGCAGAGTTATCCGATCTATGTGGTGGTGGACCGCGACGGGAATATCGCCGGGGAACAGCGGGGCGCCGCGGGAGAAAGGGGGTTGCGAAGGCTGTTGAAGCATGCGGGGATCGAAGCGAAGGCCGAAACGGAGTGAGGCCCATGTTGCGTCTTTGCGATTGGATTTGTAGCCAGGACAGAGAACCGTAGTTTTGGCTGGCTCGTCGGGTGCCGATGCTGGTGGGCAGTTAAGCGTTACTCATACGCCAGTGCGTCAATCGGATCCTTCTGCGCCGCTTTGAACGCCGGATACAGCGCTCCCAACAGCGCTCCCGTCAAAGCAATCACCGTCGCCCGCACCACCCAGGCGACACTCCAGAAAAGCCGCTGGGTTGGGATCTCAACCAGAATGATGCGACGAGCTAGGAGACTTACAATCGTTCCCACCACAATTCCTACAATGGCCAGCAGAGCCGTCTCGCGCAGCACGACGTTCACGATGTAGAGCTTCGATGCACCCAGAGACTTCAGAATGCCGATCTCGCGCGTGCGTTCCATCACCGCCGTATACATTGACTGAAAAATCACCAGAAATCCGATGATCATGGATATCGCGATCACAAGGCGAATCGCAGTTGCGAATCCCGGCAAATTCTCCGGCGTCATCATCGATAGATATTCCTGCATGGAGCGCACGGAGTAATTTTCCATGCCCGGAACCTGTCTGATTTCATCGACGACCGCGTCAACATTACGGGGATCGTCCAGCTTGATATAGAAGACCGAAGCGTGACCGGGGGCGCCGATCAAGTCCTGCATGGTGGCAAGGGGCAGGAACTTGCGCGCGCCTTTTCCGTGCTCGACGATACCGCAGATACGGAAGGTGTGGACCAAAATCTCAATCGAGTCTCCCACCTTCATCCTTTTTGTGCCCGCGAAATAGTCGTCCACGATCACATCATAGGGGCCTTGAAATGGACCTCCGGAAAGAAAGTGAAAAGCGGGAGCGATGCTGTTGTAGCTGTCAAAGCCGATGCCATAGATAATTTCCAGCGTAGGTTTGGTGGTCAACTCCCAGATCACCGGCGCGGCCACTGCAACATGCTGCAAGGCGCGCAACTTGTCGCCTACCTTCACCGGCATGGGCGCTCCGGTAACCCCAACTAAAGCAGAAGAACCTGGGGGCTGCACCATTACGTCGGCTCCCACTCCCAGCTGGCTCGCCTTCGATCCATTCAGCTGCCCGTAGAAGAAAGCGACGATCAGCAGAATCAGAACCACTTCCAGGGCGACGGCGCTGACACTGATGAGCGAACGCATAGGCCTCTGCACCAGGTTAGCGACAACCATTTTATTGATCATGGTTTATTGATCATGAGCGCCCACCGCGGTTAGCGCTGGTTTCTCGTATCTGACGACGGCCGCGCCGCTGCGCTGGAGGGCGGATGGTCCAGGTGCACGACGTCTGCCCCGCGCGGTTGTTCCAGAGCAAACTGATCATCCCGCAAGGGTTTATTGATCTCCAGCTTGAGAATGTTAAGAGTTACTTCGTACTCCTCGCGAGGCCGGAAAAGCTGGATGCGCGATGGAAAGCTGACGCCATCGTTCTCTTTATAGTCGGCGTAGCGGGCATCGGTCTCCAAATTCCCTTGTTCATCATAGATGAACTGGCGGTGAGGCTGCAGATCGGTGCGGCTGAAAACGATCTTGCGCGAGAGGCCCCAGCCCGTCGGTCTCTTCTGGATCACGACCAGTTCATAGTCTTCCTGCAGAACGCGATGCCCTTTGGGGTCGTGAAGAATCTCGTATCCATTTTCCAGCACCGCGATGTCGTGTTCCGGATCGATGGGCCGAATCAGCAGCGCATCGTAGATGTCGCGCGGACGGAGGTTCTCCATCGGCTGATCTGAGCTAAGCGTCTGCACATCGTTGCGGCCCACCACGAAGCGGTTCTTGGGGGGAATCCACAGCTTGAATTCCTGGCCGTCGCTCACCATGTCGAAGGCCGTAGTCCTCACGATCGGCAGCAGCCCGATCATGTGCAGCATGGCTGGTTTCCGCGCCAGCACATACCCACGAATCTCTTTGTAGTCTGTAACGTGGCCTTTTTTCGCGCCGCCCACGGAGGTATCAATATCTACGGTCGCCTGCAGCGACTGTATTTTCTGCGCCTGCTGGTTGATGCTCTCGATGAGAGCCGCCTGAGTCGATTCCTTGAGCGGAGCCTTGGAATAGGTCTCCTCCACCGGCCGGGTCCGGAACAAACAACCCATGGTCGGCAACAGCGCAATAAGCAATATCGCGGTCCAAAAGGGCTGGCTACGTCTCATGAAGTATTGGATGACTCCCTGAACATTTGAGTATAGCGCGCCAGAAAGGGTGCAGGAACTCGCCCCCAGCCCGCAAATAAGCCCCCCGCCCGAGTCCGCCAGCCTGCAGGCGCTTGCAATCACACCGGGAACCACCGAGGAGAACCTGGCTTGCCAATGCTTAGCCACCTTAGGGTCTCAGGCGAAAAGCGGAGCAAATCATCTACACTACTGCCATTGTGCGCAAGATTGCAGGGCTCGTCCTCATTATCGCGCTCGCTGCCGCGGCATGGTTTGCATGGGCACTCCTCGGGCCCACCGAGCCCTCAGGGCAAACCTTTGTAATGCTGCGACCGGGTTTCTCCACCCGCCGGATTGCCTCCGTATTAAAGGCCAACGGGATCATCCATAGCGAGGATGCCTTCATCTTGTGGCACTATTTGCACCGTCGCCGTTCGCTGAAGGCGGGAGAGTATTTATTCGACAAACCGCGGAATATTGTCGAAGTCCATAGCCGCCTGGCTCGCGGCGAGGTGTACTTCCGCTCGGTTGTTGTGCCCGAAGGCTTCACGATGTTCGACATTGCCAGGGCGGTGGAAGGCGCAGGGCTGGGTCCGGCGGGGGATTTCCTGAAGGTCGCGCAATCCGACACCGCTCTGATCGGTGATTTTGCCCCCCAAGCGCACTCTCTCGAAGGCTACCTTTTCCCCGATACGTACCAGTTCAGTCGCATGATGACGATGGAAGAGATGGCTGCTGCCATGGTCAAGCAATTTCGTCAGGTCGCACGCCAAATCGGGTTGATAGAAGCAGCGGGAGTTCCAGAAATCGGATCAAGCGCCCCCGCAAACTCGCCTGCGATGGAAGTTGAGGTCAACGGCAGATCTGCTGGTCGTAATAAAGGCCCGGGCGAACTCGAACGCACGGTGATCATGGCATCGATCATTGAAAAAGAGACTGCGGTCGCCGACGAGCGGCCCCTCGTAGCCAGTGTGTATTACAACCGTTTGGAAAAAAAGATTGCGCTCGACGCCGACCCAAGCATCATTTATGCGGAATTATTAGCCGGAACCTACGGCGGGGCACTGCATCACGACGACATGCGTTTCAGCTCCCCCTACAATACTTACAAATATGTGGGGCTTCCGCCCGGCCCCATCGCCAATCCTGGCAAAAGCGCGCTGGAAGCAGCGATGCATCCGGCAAAGTCCGACTACTATTACTTCGTCGCCGACGCCGCGGGCTACCACCGGTTCGCCCGAACCATCGACGAACACAATAAGAATGTGGCCGCCTACCGGCGAGCGATGCTCGGTCACTAAGAACCGGATCCGGGAAACCGACTTTCTACCGACCTCGGCTCTCCATCCAACCTTGCAGAATCAACATTGCGGCCATGCGGTCGACTGCCTTGGCGCGCTTCTCAATGGACAGCTCGGTTTCGCGCAGCAGCCGATTCGCCTCCGCGGAGGTTAACCGTTCGTCCCACAGGTGTACCGGCAGCCGAAACCGCTTCCGCAGGTCCTCGGCGAACCCCTGCATCTTGTCAGATTGGGTACCTTCCGCGCCGCTCATGCGCAGGGGGAGCCCAACCACGATTTGCCGCACCACATACTCGCGAACGATCCGATCCAGGGCTGCGAAATCCTGCCGCTTGTTCCGGCGTTGCAAGGTCTCCAATCCCTGCGCTGTGATGCCCAGGGGATCGGAGACGGCAATCCCGATCCTTCTCGATCCCACATCTAAACCAAGAACCCTCCCTGTCGGATGCTCTCTTC